>CAISEY010000001.1 GCA_903884435.1 uncultured Hyphomicrobiales bacterium
CGACTGGTGGGCGGGCGCGAGCGTCGGCTTCGCGGACTACTGGAAACTCAGCGCGCAGATTTTGCAGTTCAAGTTCCCGGGCGGGCCGACCGACGAAAACTTCGTCTTCTCGCTTTCCTATGACGACAGCCATTTCGGCTGGCCGATCACGATCAACCCCTACGTCAATCTCTTCTACAACAACTCCGGTCCCTCGACCGTCGTGTTTGGCAAGAATGGCGGCACTTACCGCTTCGAGGTCGGCATGGTTCCGACCCTCGACCTGAAAAAGACCACGGGCGTGCCGCTGTCTCTCTCCGCGCCGACCTGGATCACCTTCGGGCCGACGGACTACTGGAACCGCGAAGACGCGACGACGCGGCGCTGCGGCCCGCTGGGAACCTCCGCGTGCGCGACGAGCAGCGCGGGCGTGATCTCGACCGGCCTGCAGGCGAAATACTCGCTCGAGCAGATCATTCCGAAGCGCCTTGGCAACTGGTACGTCAAGGGCGGCGTGCAGTACTACCACATCATGAACGACGCGCTTCGCGCCGCCCAGGTCGCGACCGGCGCCGCGCCCAACTTCGCCGCGTCGAAGACCGACGCCTTCGTGTTCTCCACGGGCATCGGCGTCAGCTTCTGACGCGATCGGCGGGTTGAAATGTCAGGCGGGAATGGCGATGGTCATTCCCGCTCTTTTTTTGCGGGCGAACTCGAGAAAAGCGCGCTCGAAAGCCAGCATCGTGCTAGGGATGATGGCGATGAACAAACAGGAGGAAACAATGCTTTCACGTCGGCTTCTGTGCGGTTGCCTCGTCGCCGGAGCGCCTTTCGCGGCCCGGGCCGCGCGCGCGCAATCGCTCGAATGCGCGGTCTTCACGCCGGATCGCCAGAAATCCACCAGGCCCGACGACGCCATCGCGCGACTCAGGGCGGGCAACGAGCGGTTCACCTCCGGCAAGTCCGTCAATTGCGATTTGATCGCGCAGGTCAGGCAGACGGCCGCCACGCAGGCGCCATACGCGGCCATCGTCGGTTGCATCGATTCGCGCGTGCCGCCGGAAATGGTCTTCGACCAGCGCATCGGCGACGTGTTTTGCGCGCGTGTCGCGGGCAACATCGTCAACACCGACATCATTGGCAGTCTCGAATACGCGACGAAGGTCGCCGGCGCCCGGGCCATCGTCGTGCTCGGTCACAATTTCTGTGGCGCCATCAAGAGCGCCGTCGACGACGTGAAGCTCGGCAACATCACCGCGCTGTTGAAGAACTTCCGGCCGGCGCTCGCGACCCTGACGAAGGCCGACGGTCACCGAGACGCGCACAACGACCCGCTGGTCCAGAAGGTCGCCGAGGCCAACGCGCGCCTGACGGCGACGAGCCTCGTCAGGCGAAGCGCCATCATCAAGGCGATGGTGGAGGCGGGCGACCTGAAGATCGCCGCGGCCATGCACGACATCGGCACGGGCAAGGTGGCCTGGCTGTCGTGACGGCCCGCCATGGGCCTTCAGGCTGCGACGCGGATCGCGGCGAGCACCAGGGCCGCGATCCAGATGGTTTCCGCGACGATCAGGCCCGCGGGTCTCCAGCCGACCCGCGTCAGGTCGTGGAACGAGGTTTTCATCCCGAGCGCCGCGATCGCCGTGACGAGGCACCAGCCTGAAATCGTCGTCGCGGCGCCGGTCGCCGGCGCGGGCAGCGCGCCAAGGCTGTTGAGCGCGACAAGCGCCGCGAAGCCGGCGAGAAACAGCGGAAACGGCGGAGCGCCCGATTTTCCGACTCCCGCGTCGCGGGCGAAAATCCAGGCGATGAACAGGACCGCGGGAATGAGAAGAGCGACGCGCAGCAACTTCACGTAGGTCGCGATGTCGCCGGTCTGCCGTGAATACATGTAGCCGGCGCCGACGACCTGGGCGACATCGTGAATGGCCCCGCCGAAAAACACGCCCGCCTGCGCGTTGTCGAGCTTCATGGCCGCGGCCAGCAGGGGATAGACGATCATCGCGATGGTCGAGAGAGTCGTCACGCCAATCACGGCCAGCACCGTGTCGCGCTCGCGTGTGTCGTGTTTCGGCAGGGCCGTGGAAATGGCCAGCGCCGCCGAGGCTCCGCAAATCGCCACCGCGCCGCCGGAGAGCACTCCGAAATAGCGCCCGAGGCCGAGCCGCCGGCCCAGCCAGGCGCCGAACAGCATGGTCGTCGCGACGCCCGCGAGGACGGTGAGGATGGGCGCGGCGCCGAGGCTGGCGATTTGCGCGGCGGTGACGCGGGCGCCAAGCAGCGCGATGCCCAGCCGCAGAATCGTGCGCGAGGCGAATTCGACGCCCGCGACGCAGCGGCCCTCCTCGTGGAGGAAGTGGAAGGCCATGCCAAGCAACAGCGCGAAAAGCATGACCGGCGCGCCGTAATTTTGCGAGAGCCACGTCGCGGCGAGACCGACGGTGCCCGCCGCGATGACGCCGGGGTAGATGGCGTAAAACAGACGCGCGCCGGGAAAGGGTTCCGCCGGCCGCGCGGACGTGGCCGGGGCAGCGATGTCGACGACGCCCTCCATCCTTTCGAGCGAAGCGTAATAATCGAGACGCGAGTCGGTCATTTTCTTGCCTCTTGCCGGCGCCGAGACTGGCATGGTTCGGACGCCGCGGGAAGCGCCGCCTGTTTGACGCGCGCCCCCGCGCGCCCGATGATGCCCGGAACACCGGGAGGCGTCCGTGCGGTTGTTGACCTCGTTCCTCGTCCTGCTTGGCGCGTGTCTCGGCGGCTTGGCGCGCGCCGACGACGTGGCGGATTTTTATCGCGGCAAGCAGGTGCAGATCGTCGTCGGCTACGGGCCTGGCGGCGGCTACGATCTCTACGCGCGCCTGCTGGCGCGCCATCTTGGCTCGTTCATTCCGGGCAATCCCTCCGTCGTCGTGCAGAACATGCCGGGCGCCGGCTCGTTGCGCGCCGCCGGCTTCATTCAATCCGTCGCGCCGAGGGACGGAACGGTGATCGGGGCGCTCGACCGGCAGGCGCCGCTCTCCGCCGTGCTTGGCGGAAACCCGGCCATCAAGTTCGCCGCCGGCGAAATGAACTGGCTCGGCACGATGTCGAGCTACGCCGACGACGCTTTCGTTCTGTGGGCGCGCAAGGACGCCGCCGCGAAATCGCTCGCGGATCTGCTGCGGCCGGACGGGCCGGAACTGAAGGTCGGCGGTTCCGCGACGGGCTCGACGGACGACGCCACCGTCTTGCTCATGCGCGACGTGGCGGGGCTGCGGCTCAGGCTGATCACCGGCTATCCCGACGGCAATTCCATCGCGCTCGCGCTGGAGCGCGGCGAGGTGGACGCGCGCACCGCCGGCGTCAGTTCCATCACCGCGACGCATCCCGACTGGCTGCGCGCCGACGGGCCGGTGCGTCCCATTTTCCAGATTGGCCGCAAGACGCGGCTCGCCGTGTTGCCCGACGTGCCGACGGCGCGCGAACTCGCCCGCGACGCCCGCGGTCGCTCCATCGTCGAGGCGATGGAATTGCCCTATCAGCTCGCGCGCCCCTTCGTGTTGCCGCCGGGTCTTCCCGCCGACCGCCAGGCGGCCTTGCGCAAGGCCTTCATGGAGGCGGTCAGCGGCAAGGCCCTGCGCGACGAGGCCGCGCGCATGAACGTCGACGTGAGCCCGCTCGACGGCGCCGAGGTCGCCCGCCTCGTCGCGGACATGGCGAAGGCGCCGCCGGAGGCGCTCGCCTATCTGAAGCAACTGCTCGTGGTGGAAGGGCGGTAGGGGCCAGAGGGTTTCGCGCGGGGCGGGTCAGGGTCGCCGGGCTTCGCCGGGGGGGCCCCGCCGTTGCATCAGCCACGCGGCCCCGATCGCGCCCGCCGCCGCGACGGCGAGACATCCGTCGATCATCAGGGCTGGACGGACGCCGAACATGTTCGCGGCGGCGCCCGTCAGCAGGCTTCCCGCGGAAACGCCGCCGCGCACGCTCAGCATGAAAAGGCTCGCGGCCTGTCCGCGGAGCCGGTCCGGCGCGGCGGTCTGGAGATAGGCGTACATCGACGTGTTGCAGACGGTCATCCCGAGCCCCGCGAGCGCGAGCAGAGCCGGGAGCCCCCACAGCCAGGGATTCAGCGCCGCGAGCGCGACGACGACGCCCTGGAACAGCGCGAAACACAGGCCGAAGCGGCGTCGGTCGCGGCGCGCGTCGACTCCCAGCAGGCCAATGGCGCCAACCAGTCCGCCGACGCCAAAGGCGCCCATCGTCGCGCTGAAGTGAGACACGTCGCCCTGAAAGGCCTCCGTCACGAGGACGGGACAAAAGGTGACGAGCGGGCCGCAAAAAAAGCCGGCGCAAAGCACGGTCGCCAGGCAGCCGCGCAGGTCCGGATCGAGGGCGATTTCGCGAAAGCCGGAAAAAGGGGCTCCCGCGTCCGCGTCGGCCCCGCTGGCGGAGCCGCCCGCGCGCTTTGGCAGGATCCACAGCGCCACGAGAATGAACGGCGCGTATGACAACGCGTTCAGGGCGAAACACGCCATCGCGCCGGCGCTCACCATCAGCACGCCGGCGAGGGCGGGCCCCAGAATGCGCGACAGATTGAATTGGGTCGCGTTCAGCGCGTAGGCGGACGCGACCTGTTCGCGTTCCACGATGCAGGGAACGATCGTCTGGAACGAGGGCATCGACAGCGCGTCGGTGATCCCCACCGCCAGGGAGAGCAGGATGACCATCCATGGCGCGACGGCGCCCGTCCACAACAACAGGACGAGGCTCACCGGACACAGCATCTGGATCGACTGGCAGATCGAGATCACGCGCCGCTTGTCCGCGCGGTCCGCCAGCACGCCGCCCGCGAGCGTCAGGAGCCAGACCGGCGCGCCGAGGGCGAAACTGTCGAGGCCCAGCAGGAAAGGCGACGCGCCGAGACTGAGCAGAAGCCACGGCTGCGCGACGTTTTGCGCCCAGGTGCCGAGATTCGAAAGGAGACTCGCGAAACAAAACACGCCGAAGCGGCGCGTGAAGAGAAGCGAGATCGAATCCCTGAAAGCGCCGTCCTTCATGATCTGGCAAGCCCCGGGGTGGCCGCGCCGGCGGCGCGGTTTCTGGATTGTCCGGCCGGGGCGAACCGACCCGGCGCCCGCCGTCTCCCGTTATTCCGCCGCTTCGAGATCGATTCCGTGGGGGTCGCGCAGGGCGGGAATGTCGCGGAAGCGCGGCATGACCTCGCGCGCGAAGAGGCGCATCGAGTTTTCCGAGACGGAGCGCGTTTCGCCCGGCCATTCGCCGAGGAACCGCACGAGCAGGTGATTGACGCCGAGATCCGCGAGTTCGCGCACCTTCGCCGCCACCGTGTCCGGATTGCCCGCGATGAGTTCGCGCATGTCGCCGCCCGCGGCGTAGGCCGCCGACGCCGCCTTGCCGGGCTTGCGCTCGACGACGGGGCCGATGATCGGGCCATAGCGGTCCATGTAGGCGTTGCGCATCGCCAGATGTTCCGCCTTCGCCACTCTGGCCCGCGCTTGCGCTTCCTCGTCCGTGTCGGCGACGACGACGGCGAGCCAGTCGACCGTGCACCAGCGCAGGCATTCCTCCACCGTCTCGCGCGAATGGTTCGCCGCCGCGAGCGTCGCGCGATAGGAGCGCAACTGGTCGCGCAGCGAGGATTCCGCGCTGAACGTGCCAAGAAACGCCGGCAGGCCCATTTGCGCGGCCTTCACGACGGACACGTCGCGGCTCGCGGTGCGGATCACCGTCGGATGATGCTTGCGATACGGCGCGGGCGTCACGCGCCGCACGAGCGAGCCTTTCTGGGTCGGCGTCTCGAAGCGATATTCGGGATCGCCGGTGCGGAAGTCCCAGAGCTTGCGCATGATGTCGAGCGTGTCCTCGGCGGCGCGTCCGCTCTTGTGGTAATCGGCCTCGAGGCCCATGCCTGCGGGCTCGATGCCGGGAAAGCCGCTGCCGAGCCCGTAGAGCGTGCGCCCCTTCGTGAGCTGGTCGAGCAGGTTCATGCTCTCGACGAGTCGCACGGGGTGATAATAGGGCAGCGACAGCACGCCGAAGCCGAGATGGCGGTCGGCGGGAATCTGTGGCGCGACATAGGACGCGAACTGGATGGGATTGCTGTGCCAGGGCCCGCGGAAATGATGCTCCGTGAACCACGGGTTGAACCCGAGTTGCCCCGCGAGAAGCGCCTGCTCCGCCGCGATGCCGATCACGCGCTCGTCGTTCGCCGGATCGTCCTCCACCGCGACGTACATCGTGAGGATCATGGTGGAGAAGTCCATCGGCGCTTTCCTTCGGGTTTGCACGCCGCGCGTAGCGCCGCGAGCTGAAAGGTCGAGCGCTGCTTATCACGCGGCGCCCGGAGACGCCATGCTCCGGCCAGGCCGGGGCGACTGGAATATTTTTCCCCCCGCCGCCCGCGAAAAAGAATTTCTTTCGCGTTGACTTTCCACCTCGGCGCCCCTTATTCTTATCAAGTCAGTCGGAATTAAGAAATCCAGTCTGGCCGCGGGATTTGATGGAGCAGCTTGCGCCGCGTCACCAGGAGCTAAAGCGCCACGAAGGCAATTCGTGGGCTCCACCGAAGAGGTGTGACCATGACCAGAGCAACCCCCCGGCGGGCAGCCGCCTCGGAAATCCTCCGTTTCTCCTGTCGCCGGTCGTCGGCCGCCACGGGCGCGTGTCCCTTCCCGCGCGCCTGAACCACCCGAACGACCTGGATTGCAGCACAGGGACGCCGGTTCGCGCCGGCGGCAGGAGAATCATGTCGACGTCCTACATCATTGAAATTGGCGACGAGGCCGCGGGCATCGTCGCCGCCGACCGGCGGGGGTTCCGCTTTTATTCGGCCAGCCGCCGCTACGCCGCGCTCGAGGGCGCGACGTTCAACTCGCCGCGCCAGGCCGAGATCGCCGCGCGGTTTCATCGCGAGCGCCAGCTCGGCTTGCTCGCCCCCAACACGCCGGCGCCCCGGCGCCTCTAACGCACGGCAGGAGTTCCATCATGCATCGCAGACAGTTTCTCGGCGCTTCGGCCGCCGCTTTCGCGTTCGCGGGAGGCTCGCCGGCCCGCGCCGCCGACGCGCCCCGGCAGTTGCGCGTCGGCTACCAGAAAAACGGCGTGCTCCTCGTCGCGAAGCAGCAACGACTTTTCGAAGCGCGCTTCGCGTCGCGCGGCGTCGAGGTGAAATTCGTCGAGTTTTCCTCCGGGCCGCCGCTGCTCGAGGCGCTCAACACCGGCAGCATCGATTACGGAACGACGGGAGATTCCCCGCCCGTCTTCGCGCAGGCGGCGCGCGCCAGCCTTCTCTATGTCGCGGCGCAGCCTTCGGCGGGTTCGACCTCCGCGATCCTGGTGCGAGAGGACTCGCCGATCAAAACGCTTTCCGATCTCAAGGGGAGGAAGGTCGGATTCACGAGAGCCTCGAGCGCGCACAACGTGATCATCGCCGCGCTGGAAAAGGCCGGGCTGACATACCGGGACATCGCGCCCGTCTACCTGCAACCCGCCGACGCGGCGGCGGCTTTCACCCGCGGCTCCATCGACGCGTGGTCGATCTGGGATCCCTATTTCGCCATCGCGGAAGCGCAAAAGGGTACGCGGGTTCTCGCAAGTGGCCGCGACATCGTGCGGCAGAACTCGTTTTTTCTCGCCAACCGCGATTTCACCACGAAATATCCCGACATCGTCGCGGCGGTGAACGACGAACTCGCCAGGGCGAGCGCCTGGACCGGCGCGCATCGCGCCGAGGCCGCCGCGCTCTTCGCGGAAGCCACTGGCATTCCCCTCGACATCCAGATCAGGACCATCGAGCGTTCGGAATTCGTCGTGGCGCCGCTCTCCGACGAGGTCGTCGCCGAACAGCAGGCCGTGGCCGACCGGTTCCACGGCCTTGGCCTCATCCCCGATCCCGTGCGTGTGCGCGACATCGTGTGGAAATGGACGCCGAACTCCTGATTTCAACCGCAATTGAAGGGCGTATCGACATGACCGGCCATCGCAAACCCCTCGACTTCTTCTGGTTCATTCCCGTCAGCGGCGACGGGCCGTATCTGGGTTCCGAAAAGGGCCATCGCCCGCCGGACTTCCGTTATCTCAAGGAAATCGGACAGGCCGTCGACCGTCTCGGCTTCGGCGGCGTGCTGATCCCGACCGGCAAGAACTGCGACGACCCATGGATGATCGCGGCGGCCCTGTCGTCGCACACCGAACGCCTGCGTTTTCTCGCGGCGTTGCGGCCAGGCAACGCCTCGCCGACCTATTTCGCGCGGCAGGCGGCCGCGATCGACCGCATCAGCGACGGCCGCTTCATCGTCAACATCGTCACGGGCGGAAATCCCGCCGAACTGGCGGGCGACGGCATCTTCCTGCCGCACGACCAGCGATACGAACACACGGCGGAGTTTCTCACCGTGTTCAATGAACTGCTCGCGGGCCGCAAGGTCGATTTCGACGGCAAGCATGTCAAGGTCAGGGGCGGGCGGCGCGACAACCTGATCATCGCGCCCAATCTCTGGGCCGGTGTCGGCCTCGTGCGCGGCGGCGCGGGCACGGCGCTTGTCGGCGATCCGAAAACCGTCGCCAGACGATTGCGCGAATATCAGGATCTCGGCGTCGATACGATCATCGGCTCCGGCTATCCGCATCTCGAGGAAGCCTATCGCGTGGGCGAACTCCTGTTCCCCGAGCTTGGCCTCGGGGCCAGCGCGAACGTCGCGGGCCGCGCGCTCTTCGCCGAATTCGGCACGAGCGGCACCGGCGTGCGCGTTTCGGCTTCGTGAGGCGCCATGACCAGCATCGGCGCCGCCAGCGACGAGGCCCCGCCGCGAGCGCGCGCGCGGCGGGGCTGCCGCGTCCCGTTTGAAAGTTCGGCGCTCCTGCCCTGGGTTCTGCCCGCCGCGTTGCTCGCGGCCTGGCAACTCGGGTCGGCGCTCGGCCTTGTCTCCGACAGCGTCCTGCCGTCTCCGGCCGCCGTCGCCGCGGCGGCGTGGAAGCTCGCGCTGAATGGCGAACTCGCGGAAAACATCGAGGTGAGCTTTCTGCGCGCGATCTCCGGCTTCGTCGTCGGCGGCGGCGTCGGCTTCGCGCTGGGTCTCGCCAACGGCCTGTCGCGGCTCAGCGAAAGGCTGACGGATTCGACCTTGCAGATGGCGCGCAACGTTCCACATCTCGCGCTGATTCCGCTGGTCATCCTGTGGTTCGGCATCGACGAGGAGGCGAAGCTCTTCCTCGTCGCGCTCGGCGTGTTCTTCCCGCTCTACGTCAACACCCTGCATGGCGTGCGCAACGTCGATCCGCAGCTCGTGGAGATGGGCCGATCCTATGGCATGACGCGCTTCGACCTGTTTCGCCGCGTCGTCTTTCCGGGCGCGCTTCCCTCGATCTTCGTTGGCGTGCGCTACGGGCTCGGCGTCATGTGGCTGACGCTGATCGTCGCCGAAACCATCGCCGCGCAATCGGGCGTCGGTTACATGGCCATGCACGCGCGCGAATTCATGCGCGTCGACATCGTCGTCTTCGCGATCCTCGTTTACGCGCTGCTCGGCAAGCTCGCCGATTCCGCCGCGCGTCTGCTCGAACGTCTGTGCCTCGGCTGGCATCCGGCGTTCGCCAGGAAAGGTTGACCGCCATGTCCGCCGTCGCGACAACGCCGAACTTCGATCATCTCTTCCGCGAGCCGCGGCCGTTCGGCGCGCCGCTCACCGCGCGTGGCCTGACGCGCCGCTTCGGCGAAAACGTCGTGCTGCGCGATTTCGACCTGCATGTTCCCGCCGGCCAGTTTCTCGCCATCGTCGGGCGCAGCGGCTGCGGCAAGAGCACGCTGCTGCGCCTGCTCGCCGGCCTCGACGAGGCCGACGCCGGCGCCATCCGGCTGGGCGAGGACCTCGACCGGCGCGCACACACGCGCGTCATGTTCCAGGAGCCGCGATTGCTGCCCTGGGGCCGCGTGCTCGCCAATGTCGAGGTCGGTCTCGGCGCGGAGCGCAAGTCGCCGGGCGCGACCCGCCGCGCGCGCGAGGCGCTCGACGCCGTGGGGCTCGCGGACCGCGCGGGCGACTGGCCCGCGATCCTTTCGGGCGGACAGAAGCAGCGCGTCGCGCTCGCCCGCGCCCTCGTCAGCCATCCGCGGTTTCTGGCGCTCGACGAACCGCTCGGCGCGCTCGACGCCCTGACGCGCGTCGAGATGCAGCGATTGCTGGAGCGCGTGTGGCTGGAGCAGCGTTTCACCGCGATTCTCGTCACGCACGACGTGGCGGAGGCGCTGACGCTGGCCGACCGCGTGGTGATGATCGAGGCGGGCCGCGTCGCTCTCGATCTCGCGGTGGACACGCCGCGTCCGCGCCGGCGCGGCTCCGTCGCCCTCGCCGCGCTCGAGGAGCGCATTCTCGCGCGCCTGACCGGCGAAGACAGACATGCCCCTGAATACGTCATCTGAGGAGGCCGCGCCTGCGGCGCAACCATCGCTCGACGCCATCGACCGGCGCATTCTGGCGATCCTCCAGCTTGACGCGACGATTCCCGTCGCCGAACTCGCGGCCCGGGTGGGGCTTTCGCAAACACCCTGCTGGCGGCGCGTCCGGCGGCTCGAGCGGGAGGGCGTGATCAGCGGCCGGATCGCCGTGCTCGATCCGGCGAAACTCGGCCTCGGCCTCTCCGTCCTCGTGTTCGTGCAGGCGCCGGATCACTCGCCGGACTGGCTCGCGACCGTCGCGCGCGTCATTCGCTCCATGCCGGAAGTCGTCGAGGCTAGCCGGCTGGCCGGCGACATAGACTATTTTCTGCATGTCGTGACGAGCGACACGGCGGCCTACGACCGGTTTTACGCGCGGCTGATCGCGGCCGTGCCCGCGCGGTCCGTCACCTCGCGCTTCGTTCTGGAAGCGGTCGTGGCGCGCGGACCGCTGCCGGTGTGACGCCGCTACGTCTCGCTCACCGGCAGGATCAGCGCGGAGGGATGCTCCGCGTCGTGATGGATCGTGTCGCGACCGACCTTGTCGGGACGATAATAGTGCGGCCACAGTTGTTCGGTGAAGGGCGAGTCGCCGTTGACGATTTCAAGGCGCAGGCGATGCCCCGCCCTGAAGAGATAGGCCATCGGCTCCAGGCTGATCTCGAACTTGTAGACGCGGCCCGGCTCGATCGGCTCCTCGCGATCGTGCGGATGAAAGGGCTCCATCTCCGTTGATTTCGCCGGGTCGATCGCGCGGTGCGAGGCGCGCAGCCAGCCGCGCGTCACGACCTCCGCGAAGGGATTGAGACCCCTGCCGCGATCCTCCGGCGATTGCGGAAACTGGTCGGAAATCTTGACGAAGAAATCCGTGTCCCGCGCGCTCGACGAGGCGAAGAGTTCGAGCTTGATCGGGCCTGCGATCTCGAGGTCGGCGGCGAGCGGGGCGCTCGTGAAGGTCAGAACGCGGCGCGCCGGGTCGAAGCCGCCCGCGGGTCCGGTGGGGCCGAAGCCGACGACGCCCGCGACCCAGCCGGGATCGGGATAATCGTAGCCCGTCGCCGCCTCGCCCGCCGGCTTTTGTCTGGCGAGCCCGCCGTCGTTGAGCGAGGTCACGCTGCCCGATTTCGAGCCGTCGAGCCACCAGCGTTCATAACGCGTGTTCGCTGGCGGCCATTGATCCGCGTCGCGCGTGACGTTCGACCCGCGCACGGCGTATTGCACGTCGGGACGGTCGAGCCAGCCGGTGTCCTTGCCCTTGAGATAATGATCGTAGAAGGGCAGCATCACCTTTTCGTGGAACGCCACGCTGGAAAATTCCGCCGCGGCGCCCCAGGCGTTGGGCGCGCCGGACATGCGGAGTTTCTTCGGCGCCTTCGCCTGGCGGTAGCCGTCGATGACGCCGCGAACGTGGATGAACATTTTCGACCAGACGCCGCTGCAATAGATCGGCGTCGTGATCATGTGCTGGACCTCGCGGGCGCAACGCTCCTTCCAGAAATCGTCGTAGAGCGGATGCGCGGCCAGTAGCGCGTTTAAATCGGTCTCCTGCAGGCGCGAGGGACCGCTGGCGGGAAACTGGTTGATGAAGCGATTTTGATACCACCAGTAGCCCGGGAAGAAATCGCCGGGAATTCCGCCGTTGTAGCAATTGGCCCGGTAGGGATCGGCGAGCCCGTCGTGCGCGCCGATGCATTTCAGCGCCGGCGGATTGAGCGCGCCCATGAACCATTGCAGCATGCAGTAATAGGACTGGCCGATGCTCCCGACCTTGCCGTTGGACCAGTCTTGCGCCGCGATCCACTGGATCGCGTCGTAAAGGTCTTCCTGCTCCTTGCGGTCCATGAAGCCGAAGGTCCCGCCGGAGCGGCCCGAACCGCGCACGTCGAGATGCACGTAGGCGTAGCCTTGCGCCACGTACCAGTCGATGGGACCGGTCTCGCGCCACAGGAATTGCGGGCTGGCGGGCAGGGTGTTGTTGTCGAAGCGATAGGGCGAGGCGGCGAACAGCGCGGGAAACGGCCCGCCGGACCCGGGCATGTAAACGGCGGCGGCGAGTTCGACGCCGTCCCGGGCGACGATGGTGACAATTTTCGGCTGCGTCGCGGTCATGGTTTCTCCCTCGCTGAGGGCGAAGACTATAGGCGGGGGGCGGGGAACGTGGGAAGGGCGTCGCCATGCCTCTTGCCGTTCCGCGCGTCCGCGTTTCGCGCCACGAAGCCCGCGTGAACGACCGGGTTCTTCGTTTGCGCGGGCCCGCCCCTTCGTCCGGCGAAGCCTGACCCTTCGTTGTCACGTCCGCCCCGATCCGCTAAGCCTCCCGCGCACCGGAGGCCCCCTTGGCGCGCACGCTGTTTGTTTTCACGCTCCTGCTGACGCTCGCCGCGGCGGGCGTGTTCGCCATTGATCCCGGTCTCGACCTGCGCGTGGCGCGGTTGTTCTTCAACAATGGCTTTATTGGCGCCAGCGCCGGAGCGCGGGCGGCGCGGAGCTTTTTTTACGTCCTGCCACTCGTGGTGGGCGCCGGCGTCATCCTCGCGCGCTGGCTGGGTCCGGGGCGGCTTCCCGCGCGCTTCGTGCCCTCGGGCGCGAGCATCCTGTTTCTCGCCCTCTCCATGGCGATCGGCCCGGGCCTCGTCGTCAACCTCGGTCTCAAGGACCACTGGCACAGGCCGCGTCCGGTGCAAGTCAGGGAATTCGGCGGCCCGTGGGAGTTTCGGCCATTCTGGGCGCGCGACGGCGAATGCCGGACGAACTGTTCGTTTGTTTCCGGCGAGGCTTCGTCCGCCTTCTGGCTCGTCGCGCCCGCCAGCCTCGCGCCGCCGCCGTTCAGGGGCCTCGCCGTCGCCGCGGCTCTTGGCGCGGGGGTCGGCGCCAGCCTGCTGCGCATGGCGTTCGGCGGGCATTTCCTCTCGGACGTCGTTTTCGCGGCTTTGTTCACGCTCCTCCTGCTGCAAATCATCCACGCCTTGATCCAGGCGGGGTTGCGCCGCGACCCGTCCCGACTATAGTCCGCGCCGATTTTCAGGCGATCCGCCGCCCTTCCCGCGAGTTCCAGACATGGCGACCAGAAACCCGGCAACCAAAGACATCAAACGCGTCGTTCTCGCCTATTCCGGCGGCCTCGACACGTCGATCATCCTGAAATGGCTGCAAACGACCTATGGTTGCGAGGTCGTCACCTTCACCGCGGATCTCGGCCAGGGCGAGGAGATCGAGCCCGCCCGCAAGAAGGCGGAACTGCTAGGCATCCGGCCGGAACACATCTTCATCGAGGACGTGCGCGAGGAATTCGTCAGGGATTACGTCTTCCCGATGTTCCGCGCCAACGCGCAATACGAGGGGCTCTATCTTCTCGGCACCTCCATCGCGCGCCCGCTGATCGCGAAGAAGCAGATCGAAATCGCCCGCAAGGTCGGGGCCGACGCGGTCTCCCATGGCGCCACCGGCAAGGGCAACGACCAGGTGCGTTTCGAGCTCGGCTATTACGCGCTGGAGCCGGACATCAAGGTCATCGCGCCATGGCGCGAGTGGGAATACAAAAGCCGCGAATCCCTCATCGCCTTCGCCGAGGCGCACCAGATCCCCATCGCGAAGGACAAGCGCGGCGAGGCGCCGTTCTCGGTCGACGCGAACCTGCTGCACTCCTCCTCCGAGGGCAAGGTGCTTGAAGACCCGTGGGTCGAGCCGCCGGAATACGTGCACATGCGCACGATTTCGCCCGAGGACGCGCCGGACAGGGTGACGGAAATCATCATCGATTTCGAGAAGGGCGACCCGACCGCCATCGACGGCGTGAAAATGTCGCCGGCGACATTGCTGACGAAGCTCAACGAACTCGGCAAGGCCAATGGCATCGGCAGGCTCGATCTCGTCGAGAACCGCTTCGTCGGCATGAAGTCGCGCGGCGTTTACGAGACGCCCGGCGGCACGATCCTGCTCGAGGCCCATCGTGGCATCGAGTCGATCACCCTCGACCGCGGCGCGGGCCATCTCAAGGACGAGCTGATGCCGAAATACGCCGAGCTCATTTACAACGGCTTCTGGTTCTCGCCGGAGCGTGAAATGTTGCAGGCGCTGATCGACCGCAGCCAGCAGATGGTGACGGGCCGCGTGCGGCTGAAACTCTACAAGGGCAACGTGCGCGTCGTCGGCCGCGAATCGCCCTGTTCTCTCTACGATCAGGATCTCGTGACCTTCGAGGAAGGCGCCGTCGCCTACGATCACCGCGACGCGGCGGGCTTCATCAAGCTCAACGCGCTGCGGTTGCGCACGCTCGGCAAGCGCGACCGCAAGATCCGGGGCGCCTGAGCGCTCCGGGCCCTATTGCGGCGTCAGCAGCCTCTTCGCGCGTTCCACCACGTCCGGAGGCGTCTGGTAGAGTTTCGCGATGATCTTTTGCGTCTCCTCGCCGGTCGTGGGATCGACGTCGAGCAGCATCTTCTTCGCGTCGGCGAGGAAGTCCGGATCCCTGAACGTCGCGTCGAAGCCGCGGCGCAGCATCTCGAGCCGGGCCGGCGGCACGCCGGGCGGCGCGGCGAAGGGCAGGGCGACGGCCTTCGTCGCCACCATCAGCTCCAGCAATTGCCGGTCGGACGTGTTGGTCACGTAGTCGAACACGAGCGGGACGTCGGGCAGCTCCGGGCTCTTTTCGAGCGCGAGCTGGAAGAGAATGTCGATTTTTTTGTCGCGCAGCCATTCGGGCCGGGTGATCTTGATCGCCGAGAGCGCGAAGCTGCACCGCCCGTGCGCCTCGCCGTTCTCCATCGCCATGATGGTTTCCTTGGTGCCGAGATAGCCGGTGATCAGCTTGAATTTCGTTTTCAGCACCTCGTTGAGCACGACGGGATAGGTGTCGGTCTCCGAGCCCGCGCCGGTGCCCGCGACGATCATTTCCCGCGCCCGGGCGTCCTCGACCGTCCTGAACCCCGTGCCGGCGAAGGCGACGCAGAGGCCGAAATCCTTCGTCGTCGCGCCGATCCAGTTGAACTTGCTCATGTCGTAGCCGGGATTGCGCGCGCCGATGAGCGGTTCGATGATCGGCCCGCCCGCGAAAATCGCCCAGGCGCTGCCGTCGCGCGGCGCGGAATCGGCGAGATAGTTCGCGGCGCGGATGCCGCCCGCGCCCGGCATGTTCTGCACGATCACGGCGGGCTTGCCCGGGACGTGCTTGCTGTAGTGGCGCGACAGCAGCCGGCTGACGAGATCGATGCCGCCGCCCGTCGTTCCCGCGACATTGATGGTGATCGGCTTGTCGAAGGTTTCCTCGGCGAGGGCCGGCGCGGCGGCGCAAAGGGCGGCGAGCGCCGCGGCGGCGGCGAGGCGGGGGATGGACAAGGGCGGTCTCCGTCGGGGCGCGGAACGCCGCGCCGGGCGCCGGAACGATAGGCGAGCCCGGCCCGCCGCGCCAGCCTTCAGGCGCCGCCCATCCCCGCCTCGAACCGCGGGCCGCCCGCGAAGACCGTGAAACGGTCGATCCAGACGCCGGCCCGCCGGCCAGGCCGCACGCTGGCGCTCTCGGCGGCGTCGATCTCGACGATCCGCCCGCTTCCCGAAAGTTCGATCTCGGCCCGGCACACCGGCCCGACCCGGCGGCGCGCGCGGATAACGCCCGGCAGGGCGCGCGCGTCGTCGGAGAGGCGCGCGTGTTGCGGGCGAAAGAACATCCTCGCCTCGCCAGCGGGACAGTCCGGCGGCGCGGGCGCGAGGTCCTGGCCGCACAGGCGCAGGCGCCCGCCGGAAACGCTGGCGTCGATCGCGTTCGACTCGCCGATGAAGCCGAAGACGAAGGGCGTCGCCGGGCGATCGTAGATGTCGTCGGGCGCGCCCGCCTGTTCGACGCCGCCGCGGTTGAGCACGGCGACGCGGTCGGACAGTTCGAGCGCCTCGTCCTGGTCGTGCGTCACGAAAACCGTGGTGTGGCCGGTGCGGTCGTGGATTTCGCGCAGCCAGCGCCGCAAGTCCTTGCGCACCTGCGCGTCGAGCGCGCCGAAGGGCTCGTCGAGCAGCAGCACGCGCGGCTCCACCGCGAGCGCGCGGGCGAGGGCGACGCGCTGGCGCTGGCCGCCGGAAAGCTGCGCCGGGTAGCGCTTGCCCATCTCGCCGAGTTGCACGAGCTCGAGCAGTTCCTTCACGCGGCGGTCGATGTCGGCGCTGGCCGGGCGGGTCTTCGCGGGGCGCACGCGCAATCCATAGGCGACGTTGTCGGCGACGCTCATGTGGCGGAACAGGGCGTAGGACTGGAACACGAAGCCGACGCGGCGCTCCTGCACGCTCATCGTCGCGGTGTCCTCGTCGCCGAACAGAATGCGCCCGCCGCCGGGCGCCTCGAGGCCGGCCATGATTCGCAGCAGCGTCGTCTTGCCCGAGCCCGAGGGGCCGAGCAGGCCGAGCAGTTCGCCCGTGGCGATTTCGAGATCGACTCCATGCAGGGCCGGCGACAGGCCGAACGTCTTGCTGAGTCCTTGCACGCTGATGTTCATCTCGATCTCAATGTTTGCGCCGCAACGCCAGTTCGCCCGCGTATCGCCATTCGAGCAGGGTCTTGACGGCGAGCGTCACCAGCGCCAGCAGCGCGAGAAGCGACGCGACGGTGAAGGCGGCGACGCCCTCGTGATCGTTGTAAAGCGCCTCGATGTGCAGCGGCATCGTGTTGGTGAGCCCGCGCACGTGGCCGGAAACGACCGACACCGCGCCGAACTCGCCCATGGCGCGCGCGTTGCAGAGAAGCACGCCGTAGAGCAGCCCCCATTTGATGTTCGGCAGGGTGACGGTGAAGAACATGCGGAGCGGCGAGGCTCCCAGCGTCAGCGCCGCCTGTTCGTCCTCCGAACCCTGCTGCTGCATCAGCGGGATCAGTTCGCGCGCGATGAAGGGAA
>CAISEY010000002.1 GCA_903884435.1 uncultured Hyphomicrobiales bacterium
ACCTTGTAACGAACCTCGCGAGGATCGAGCAGCGGTCGAAAGATCAGGCCGTGCTGGATGATAGCCAGTTCGGTGCCGTCCTTCGGGGCGATGTTGTAGAGCCAGTTGGCGGCGGACATGCCGGAAGCGCCCTGCATGTTCTGCACCGCGACATTGGGCCTGCCGGGAATGAAACGTCCGAAATGCCGGGCCAGCGCGCGCGAATAAACGTCGAAGCCGGTGCCGACCTCGTGGCCGACGACGAGATTGACCGTGCGCCCGCGAAAGAAATCCTCGACCTCGTCGGCGCGGCAGGCCGCGGAGACGGCGAAGAGGCCGAGCGCCAGCAGCAGGCGCGCGGCGCGCGATCGAGTTTCCATCCCCGCCTCCCGTTTCGATGAAGCGGGAACGTAGAACGCGCCAGGGGCGATGGCAATTCGCGGGTTCAGTGGCGGAAGAAACGGAAGGCGCCGCTGGCCCGGTTCATGCGCCAGGCGATGAAACGCTCGACATGTCCGGCGGGATAGATCGCCCGGACCGAGCCATAGACGGCGATCACGTCCAGCGTGCGCGCGAGGCGGACGCTGGCGGCCTCCTCCATGGCGGGCGAGCCGCCGCGCTCGCCGTCGTCGAGGCGAATCGTCGCGAGGAAGGCCGGGACGTGCGTCCATTCGCTGGTTTCGCGCCGCACCAGAATGGCGGAGACGATGTTCGGGTTTTCCGCCAGCGCGGCGTGGATTTCGGCCTCTTCCGCCGGCGCGAATCCGCAGGGCGCGAAGGGCTCCAGGGCGCGCGGACCGGCGTCGCGTTCGGCGGTCCACAGGCCCGCCTTGTCGGAGAGGGCGGCGATGGCCTCGCGCGCCTCGACGCCGCCGGGCCAGGACGGGTTTTGCCGCAGAAACGCGCCGATGGCGGCGAAAGCCTGGTGCGAGCGGCGCGGATCGAGTTCGACGGAGCGCACGAGGTCGCGCACGCCCTCGCCGTCGCCGCGGCCGATCCGCAGCAGGCCGGCGGCGAGCCAGGCCCGGCCGGAGTTCGGCGCGATTGCGAGGGCGCGCGCCGCGAGCGCCTCGACGATGGCCGGATCGTCAGAGGTCGCCGCCCGGTCGAGGCAGGCCTCCGCCTGGCGCCGCGGACAGGCCGAAGAGGCGTCGGCGGCGCGCCATTCCGCCCGCAAATGGCTGAATTTCGATTCGATCCCCTCGAGCTCCTCGCGCCAGCCGGCTGCGCCGGGCGGGGCGGCGGGCCGCGGCCTCGGGGTGGAACGGCGTTCGACGGCGGGCTGGCTCATGGCGCGGACACTCTTGGCAATCCGGGGATTGTCGCCGTCTCCCGCTAAAAAATGTTTACGATCGAAATCAGGCGGTCGTTTGAACATTCGAATTGATGTCGCGCGGCCCGGTTTGCGGGGCTTCGCGGCCGCGGATCGCCCGGAGATGTCCGGTCCGCGTCGCTTGCCTCGCCTTCGCCACGTCCCTATGGTGACTGCAACACGCGTCGCCGCCGCGAATCGCAGGACCGGGCGAATGAACGTCGTCGGATCCCCAAACTCCAAGATCGAAGCGTGACAAAATCTCCCGTATCGTTCCGCGGCCATGGCAAGCCTGCGGAGCCTCCGCCGCCTCCCCCCGGCCTCGCCGCCCGCCTCGCCGCGGCGACCCTGCTCGCCGACGTGGCCGCCGGCGGCCACGGCCTCGAGGACAGACTCGCCGATCGCGCTTCCGGGCGCCTTTCCGAACTCGATCCGCGCGATCACGCGCTGGCGCGCTCCATCGTCACCGTGAGCCTGCGCCGGCTCGGCACCCTGCGCGCGGCGCTGGCGCGCTTCCTCGAAAAAGGCCTGCCGAAAAAGGCCGTCGGCCTCGAGTGGACGCTGATCGTCGGCGCCGCGCAAATCCTGTTTCTCGACATTCCCGACCACGCCGCCGTCGATCTCGCCGTCCACGCCGCCAAACGCGATTCGCGCACGGCGCCCTTCGCCGCCCTCGTCAACGCGGTGCTGCGCAACATCGCGCGCGCCCGCGACGACGTCGGCCATCCCGAAGATCCGTTCATCGACACGCCGGCCTGGCTCGGCGCGCGCTGGCGCAAGACCTACGGCGAGGAGACGGCGCGGGCCATCGCCCTCGCCCATCGCGCCGAGCCGACGCTCGACATCACCGTGCGGAGCGATCCCGCCCTCTGGGCCGAAAGGCTCGGCGGCGTCGTTTTGCCCACGGGCGCCGTGCGCGTCGGCTCGCACGCGCCGGTGCCTGAATTGCCGGGCTACGCGGAGGGCGAATGGTGGGTGCAGGACGCCGCGGCCAGCCTGCCCGCGCGCCTGCTCCACGTCGAGCCGGGCGAGAGGGTCGCCGATTTCTGCGCCGCTCCCGGCGGCAAGACCGCGCAGCTCGCCAGCGCCGGGGCGAGCGTCATCGCCATCGACCGGTCCGCCGAGCGGCTGAAGCGGCTGTCCGCCAATCTGGCGCGGCTGAACCTCGCCGCCGACGTGTCGGTGGGCGACGTGCTCACCGCCAATCCCGGCCTGTGCGACGCGGTGCTGCTCGACGCGCCCTGTTCGGCCACGGGCACGATCCGCCGCCACCCCGACGTGGCCTGGGTGAAACGGTCCGGCGACATCGCGTCCCTCGCCGCGGTGCAGGCGAAAATGCTCGACCGCGCCGTCACCTTCCTGCGTCCGGGCGGGCGCATCGTCTATTGCACTTGCTCGCTGGAACCCGAGGAGGGCGAGGCGCAGATCGCGGCCCTGCTGCGGCGCAATCCCGACATGGTCCGCAAGCCCATCGAGGCGTCCGAAATCGGCGGGCTCGCGGAGTGCTTGACGCGCGACGGCGACATGCGCACCTTACCCTGTCATCTGCCCTCGGATGACACGCGGTTCGCCGGGCTCGACGGATTCTTCGCGTCGCGCCTCGAACGCCGCTCCCGGGGCTGACTTGGCGGCGAAGGCGGGCGCGGCGCCCGTCCTCGCGGAGAGCGGGGCGCGTTGGCTGACTCCATGGTCCTCGACCATCTACGCAACGCCGGCAGGTTTTCTGGCGAAGGCCTGAACCTGCTCTGGCGCGGGATTGGCCGGCCCGCGCGCGGGCTCGCGCGGCTGCGTTCGCGCGCGCCGGAGCGACTGCTGATTTCGCCGCAGGACATCCGCACCGCCGACCCCACCGTCGCCGCCGATATTTACGCGGGCTATTTCGCCTTCGCCGGCAAGATGGCGAACACCCATGGCAAGTCGCCCTTCGAGATCGAACCGGCCTCGCCGGCCTGGGCGGCGGCGCTGGCCGGCTTTGGCTGGTTGCGGCATCTGCGCGCCGCCGACACGGCGCTGGCGCGCGCCAACGCGCGGGCGCTCGTGGAAGACTGGCTCGCCCTGTCGCCGCGCAATCCGGCGCTGCCGGCCCGGGAGCCGCGGGTCGCCGCGCGGCGGCTGATGTCCTGGCTCAGCCAGTCGCCGATGATTCTCGACGGCGCCGACCGGGATTTCTACCAGCGTTTCATGAAGGCGATCGGGCGTCTCGTCGCCTTCCTGCAAGGCGCGCGCGGAGACGGCGCGCGCGGCGAGGACCGGCTGTTCGTCGCCATCGCCCTCGCGGAGGCGGGCATTTGCACCGCCGGCATGGGCGGTCTGCAACGCCGCTCGACCCAATTGCTCGCGACCGAACTGACCCGGCAAATTCTCGCCGATGGCGGCCACGCCGGCCGCAATCCGCAAACGCTTCTCGACCTGCTGCTCGATCTCCTGCCGTTGCGGCAGGCCTACGCGCACCGGGGCGTCGCCCCGCCCGGCGAATTGCTCAACGCCATCGACCGGATGCTGCCGATGCTCAGGCTGTTGCGGCTCGGCGACGGATCCCTCGCGCTGTTCAACGGCATGGGCGCGACCCAGCCCGACGTGATCGCCACGGTGCTCGCCCATGGCGACGCCCGCGCCGCGGCGCCCGTCAACGCGCCCTATTCAGGCTATCAGCGGCTCGAGGCCGGCGGCAGCGTGCTGGTGATGGACACGGGCGCGCCGCCGCCGTGGGAATTTTCCGGTCGCGCCCATGCTGGCCAGCTTTCGTTCGAACTGTCGGTCGATGGACAAAGGCTCGTCGGCAATTGCGGGGCGCCGGACGAGACCCGCGCCGCGCTGCGCGAGGCGGCGCGCGCCACCGCGGCGCATTCGACGCTGGTTGTCGCGGACACGTCGTCGAGCCGCTTCGCCCCCGCCAGCGGATTGTCGAAATGTCTGGGCGGTCGCGTGATCGCCGGCGTGCGCAGGACGACGATGGAGCGGTCGGACGGGGCGACCGGCCATGTCGTCGCGGCCTCGCACGATGGCTATGTCGCCCGGTTCGGCCTGGTTCATGAACGAACGCTGCAATTGTCCGGGGATGGTGGTCGCCTCGCCGGATGGGACAGGCTGATCGCGTCGGGCAAGCCGCCGAAAGGCGTCGCCAGCCCGGATTTCACCCTGCGCTTTCACCTTCATCCGGCGATCATCGCGCGAAAATCGGAGGATTCTCTGTCGGTGTCGCTCCAGACGCCAGATGGCGCCGCGTGGTTTTTCCACGCCGGCGGATATCCGCTGGAACTCGAACCGGGAATCTATTTCGCGGTCCCCGACGGCGCGCGCCGGGCCAGCCAGATCGTCATAAACGCGAACGCCGGGCACACGCCCGGCGTTGACTGGGTTTTCGAGAGGGCCGGAGCCGCCTGATCAGCGACCGGCGCCGCCAAGGCGAATCAGCGTGCGCGTCTGGCCGCCGCTGGCGCCGCGGAAGGGCACGCGTTCGACCGTCGCCCCGCCGGAGCGATCGACCGCCGCGACCGGCTTGCGGAAGGCGGCGAAGGAAGGCCGGCGCTCCACGACCACGGCGCGATGCGCGCCGGAACGATCGACGGAGAAGGTCACTTCATCCTGCTGCGCGGAGCGGCGTTGCGGCGCGGAAGCCTTGCGCACCAGCGCGACGATCGAGTCGTCCAGCGCGACGCCCATGAGTTCGGCGGCGATGCCGGCCTGCTGTTCCACGTCGTCGGTGAGACCCTGGGCCGCGAAAACGGCTTCCTCGATGGTCGGGGGAAGATGGCGCACACGCACGGGAGGGCGGGGCTTGGTCCGGGCGGTCTGGGTGTTCGCGCGCATGGTGCGCTCCTGTTTCCTGTTTTGCGCTGCAATGCAGCGAGTTATTGTGCGACGCAACATAGCGCCGGTTCCCGCGATGCGCAAGGGGGGCTTCGGGGGCCTTTTGCCGCGGTGCAAATCACCGCGCGGCGCCAGATCGCACGTTTGTACCAGAATTGACAACTAAGGCCGGATCATGGCGAACGGCGCGGCGTGGGGCCGGCGCCAGGGCCTCCCGGGGCGCGCGCCCGCTTCCAGCCCGGCCCGCGGCGTGCTAAGCGCCCCGCGTCTCCCAGGATTTCCTCACAGAAGAGCCGCCATGTCCGCCGACCTCCGCCGCGTTTCCCGCGCGCTCCTTTCCGTTTCCGACAAGACAGGCCTGATCGATTTCGCCCGCGCCCTCTCCGCGCGCGGAATTGAACTCGTCTCGACCGGCGGCACCCGCAAGGCCATCGCCGACGCCGGCCTGCCGGTGCGCGACGTTTCGAACCTGACCGGGTTCCCGGAAATGATGGACGGCCGGGTCAAGACCCTGCATCCGAAGGTGCATGGCGGGTTGCTGGCCATTCGCGGAAACGCCGAACACGAGGCGGCGATGCTGGCGCACGGGATCGAGACGATCGATCTCCTCGTCGTCAATCTCTATCCGTTCGAGGCGACGGTCGCGAAGGGCGCGAACGAGGACGATTGCATCGAGAACATCGACATCGGCGGCCCCGCGATGATTCGCGGCGCCTCGAAGAACCACGCCGACGTGACCGTCGTCGTGGACGTCGCCGATTATGGCCGCGTGCTCGACGCGCTCGCCGCCAACGGCGGAGCGACGACGCTGGCGTTGCGCAAGGCGCTGGCGCAGAAGGCCTACGCCCGAACGGCGGCCTATGACGCGGCGATCTCCAACTGGTTCGCCGCGCAAATCGGCGAGGACACGCCCGATTACCGCGCTATCGGCGGCCATCTCGCGGAAAAAATGCGCTACGGCGAAAACCCGCACCAATCCGCCGGCTTCTACAAGTCGCCGGAGAGCCGTCCGGGCGTGTCCACGGCGCGCCAGGCGCAGGGCAAGACCCTGTCCTACAACAACGTCAACGACACGGACGCCGCTTTCGAGTGCGTCGCGGAATTCGATCCGGCGCGCACCGCGGCGGTCGCGATCATCAAACACGCGAATCCTTGCGGCGTCGCCGAGGGGTCGAGCCTGCTGGACGCCTACGCGAAGGCGCTGCGCTGCGATCCCGTGTCGGCTTTCGGCGGCATTGTCGCGCTCAACAGGAAGCTCGACGCCGCCGCGGCCGCCGAGATCGTCAAGATTTTCACCGAGGTCATCATCGCGCCGGACGCCGACGAGGAAGCCATCCGGCTTGTCGGCGCCAAGAAGAACCTGCGCCTGCTGCTCACCGGCGGCCTGCCCGACCCGCGCGCGCCCGGTCTCGTCGCGCGCACCGTCGCCGGCGGGATCCTGTTCCAGGGTCGCGACAACGCCGTCGTCGACGACATGGAGATGAAGGTCGTCACGAAGCGCGCGCCGACGCCGCGCGAACTCGCCGATCTGATGTTCGCCTTCCGCGTCTGCAAGCACGTCAAATCCAACGCCATCGTCTACGCTAAGGACGGCGCGACGGTCGGCATTGGCGCCGGGCTGATGTCGCTCGTCGATTCCTCTCGCATCGCGGCGGTGAAGGCGGTGGATGCGGCC
>CAISEY010000003.1 GCA_903884435.1 uncultured Hyphomicrobiales bacterium
CCGACCGGCAGGTAGGACACCATCACGTCGGCGCGCGCGCGTCGAAGCGATTCGACGACATCGACGGGCGGCAGCGCGGACTCCTCGACCCTGCCGCTGAGATGCGGACCAAGGCCGTCGAATGTGTGGCCGCGCTCGACGATGACGCCGGTCTTCGGCACCTCGGAGAAGCGCATCGTGTTGTTCGGCGGGAGCCAGATCGCGTCCGCGACATCCAGACCGACCTTGCCCGAGTGGATGTCAAAGGCCGCGGCGACCTCGATGTCCTTGACCCGGTACCCGCCAACATCATGATTCATGAGCCCGGGAACAGGCTCGTTGCTGGCCCCGTTCCGGTAATAGCTCAAGCCTTGAATAAGCGACGACGCGCAATTTCCAACGCCGACGATCGCTACCCGAATTTTCGCTGAACTCACACGAGGGCTCCGGTTTTTTGCCCGCGCGGCGCGAACTAAAGACCATTTAATAAACGCGCTGACCGACATCGCGATGCGAGCAGCCTTGTCACGTTGCCATGGCTGCTCTAATCCACCCTGGACCGCTCTATGTCAAGCCTTTGACAGCCAGGGGAAGCCATGCAGGTCGCGCGACCGGCCATCAAAATAGCGCTTGCCTGCGACTGGTTTCTTCCAAGGCTGGGCGGCATCGAGGTCCATCTTTCGGACCTGGCTCGACAATTGTCGGCGCTCGGCCATTGCGTTGAGGTTCTGACGACCACTCCGGGCCCGGCCATTCGCGAAGGCGTCCCGACGACGCGTCTGGCGAGCGCGCGCCTCCCGTTCACCGACCTGGCGATTTCACCCGGCCTGTCGCGCCGCGTCGCGGACGTTCTGTCCGCTGGCGGCTTCGAGGTCGTCCACGCGCATGTGAGCGTCGTTTCGCCCATGGCCTTCGCCGCCATCCGCGCCGGACTGACGCTGGGCCTGCCCGTGGTCGTCACGTTTCATTCGGTGTTGCTGCGCGCCGTGCCCCTGCTGCGCCTCCTCGATCGCCTGACCGGATGGTCGCGCGCGCCGCTGGTTTTGAGCGGCGTGAGCGGCCTCGTGGCGGCGCAGGTCGCCGAAGCGGCGCGCGGCCAGACGGTCACGATCCTGCCAAACGGCGTCCATCCGGACTTCTGGCGACGCCCGACATCCCGGGGCGCGGAGCCCCTGGTCGTCACCGCCATGCGGCTCAACGCGAAGAAGCGTCCGCTCCAGCTTCTCGGGGCTTTCGCCCTCGCGGTCGCCGGTGGACGGAAAGGGCGCCTCGTCATCGCCGGAGCCGGGCCGGAAAGACGGCGAATCGAGGCCGCGATTTCCCGGCTGGGGCTCGCGGGACGCGTCGAACTCGCGGGCGCGCTGTCGCGGGAAGAGCTTTCCGCGCTCTACGCGCGGGCGGATGTCTTCGCGATGCCCTCGATTCGCGAATCGTTCGGCATCGCCTCGCTCGAGGCGCGGTGCGCGGGCCTGCCCGTCGTCGCCATGCGCGCCGCGGGATCGAGCGATTTCCTGATCGACGGAACAACAGCCCTGCTCGCGGACAACGACGCGGACTTCGCCGCGCATCTGCGCCGTCTGCTTGAAGACCCGGACCTGCGCGCCCGGCTCGGCCCCGCCGACCCGGGCCTCGACCGGTTCGCCTGGCCGCGCGTCGCGCTGGCCCACGAAACCTGTTACCGCGACGCGATCGCGCGCGTCAGCGAAGCGCGATCGGCTCGCCCCGGATCCGCCACCAGGCGAACAATCCGTAGCCCGGGACAAGCGACGCGATAAGATAGGCGACGTGTTGCAACAGCGCGGCCGCCACCGCGATTTCCGCGCCGGTCCCGCTCCAGCTGTAGGCCGCCACGACCGCCGCCTCGTAAATGCCGAGATTTCCCGGCGGCCCGGGGATGATCGTCGCGATGGCGAGGGCCGCGATCACGAGGAGCGCCGCGCCGGGCGAAACGGGAATTCCCGTCGCCTGCTGGATGCACATCGCCGCCAGCACCTCCATCGACCGGCGCACGAGCGTGAAGCCAATTCCGGCTGCGAAGCGCGCGGGCCGCCGCAAGGTTTCGAGATGCGACGTCCATTCGGCGAAATGCGCGATCATCCGGCCAGGTCCACCGCCGGCGCGGGCGGCGATTCCTCGCAAAGCCTCGCCGGAATGGGCGGCCCACACGAGCGCCGCCAGCCCGAGCCCGACGGCCGTCAACAGCGTCGCCCCGGCGGCGCGCAGAACGGCCGGCGCGGGCGTGGCGAGCACCGCCACCCCGACGATCACCGACTTCGCGACCCCGGTCGAAACCTGTTCCAGCGTGATGACCGAGATCATCGCGCCGGTGGACATCCCCGCGCGCCGCACGAGCAACCAGGCCGCCATCGCCCCGCCGGCGAACACCGACAGCGACTGAATCGCCGCCATCGTCAGCGCGAGAACCCCCGCGATCCGCGGCAGCGACCGCGGTTCGCCGGAGGGGATGAATTGCCGGAAGGCGAGCGCCCAGAACGGCAGCCCGCAAAAATTCAGGAGGGTCGCCAATAAAATCCAGGACAGGCTGGCGCCGCGCAGGGCCGCCCGGACTTCGCTCCAGGCAATGCCGGAGGCGGCCCAGAAAAGCCCGGCGCCCGCCACGGCCCAGACCGTCAGCCAGACCGCGCGAACCCGCCAGCGCCCCGCCCTGCCCGGCTGGTTGCGCGTCACGCCGCCGCCGCCAGATCGCGCATGGTCAGGAAGCGGGCGCCTTCGCGCTTGAACAGGGAGATGACCGCGTCGAGGTCGGAAAGGGCGGGATCGCCGGTGCGGAACCGGCAGTCGTAACGCAGCTTCACGCGCGTCAGGTCGACATATTCCCAAGGATGGACAAAGAGCACGACAGGGCCGTCCAGCGACAGCAGAAACCGGTCGCGCAGCCAAGCGGGCAGCCGGATCACGCTCGACGTGGTCGAGGCGGGAATGCGCTTCAGGGACGTGGGAGGCGAGGGCGGCGGCGTCACGTCGCCGAACCACCAGGCTTGTTTGTGTTTTCCCTGCGAGGAGTCGAGTTCGTAACCGGCGTCCTCGAGCAGCCCGAGGTATTCGTCTGGAAACAGCAGATTGGGCGCGCGGAACGACGTAACCGGCCCGAACGACCGCAGAATCTCCGAGGATTCGACGATTTCCCGGCGCGCCGCCTCCCGGTCGAGTTGCGGAAAGGGCGTGTGGGACATGCCGTGGCAGCCCAGTTCATGCCCTTCGGCGACCATGCGCTCGACCACGCGCGGACTGTGCCGCGCCGACTCTCCGGTGGTGAAACAGGTCGCGGGAATTGCGTGACGCGCGAACAGATCGAGCAACCGCGGCGCGCCCTCCTCCATGCCGCGCCAGGTCCAGAGAAACGGCGGGCAATCCGGCTCCATGTCGACGGTGATGCACACGTCGCGGGGGCGGGATGAACTGGCTGGCTTCGGCATGGGGGGGCGAACCGTGTCGATCTCGGGGCGTGACGCCGCGCGGGAGCCTATAAAGCAAGGCCCGCGCCGTGCCTAGACAAGGCGTTTCACGCCGTGCATTGTTCCGGAAAAATCCCCGAGCGGGACATAATTCCGGGAGGTTTTCTTGGTTGCCATGAATCACGCGCGCGCCGCGTTCGGCCTCGTCGCCCTGGCGCTCGCGGCGTCGACGTCCTCGGCCCGGGCTCTGGACAAATTCCGGTTCGCCAACGGCGGCTTCGGTCTCTGGGCCGTCGAGGGAACCCGCATCGGCCAGCAGGCGGGCATTTTCGCGAAACACGGGCTCGAAGTCGAAACCTATGGCACCGCCGGCGCCGGGGAAACGCTGCAGGCGGTCATTTCCGGCTCGGCCGACGGCAGCGTCGGCGTCGGAACGGCGGGCGTCATCGGCGCCTTCGCCAAGGGCGCGCCCATCCGCGTTTTCGGCTCGAACTTCACCGGCGCCGGCGACGTCTATTATTACGTCCGCGCGGACTCCCCGCTGAAATCCTTCGCGGACACGACGGACAAGCACATTATCTCCTATTCGAGCGCCGGCTCGAGCAGCAACACGATCACCTTCGCGCTGATCGAGGAGGCTGGCGTCAGGGCGAAGGCCGTCGCCAGCGGCGATCAGGCCAACACGCTGACGCAGGTGATGACCGGACAGATCACCATCGGCCACGCGACGCCGCCCTTCGGCCTCAAGGAAATCGACGAGGGCAAAATCCGCATCCTCGGCAGCGGCAACGAGGCGCCCTCGCTGCGCAACCAGTCGACGCGCGTCGACATGGTGGGTTTGCGCGTTCTCAACGAGAGGCGCGAGCCCTTCCTGCGCTTCGTCAAGGCCTATCGCGAAGTCCTCGACTGGATGAAGGACAATCCCGAGGCGATCCGCCTCTGGTCGTCCAACACCGGCGTGCCCGAGGACCGCTCGCGCCGCGCCGCCTACGAATTCCAGCCGCGTTCGGCCGCCGACCACATGAAAATCAACGGGATCGACGCGATCATGACGGGCGCGGCGCGGCAAAAGTTCATCTCCCAACCGCTGACCGCCTCGCAACTGGCGGAATTGATCCAGATTCCGCCGCCCTGAGCGCACACGCCGCACTTCACGCGCGGTCCCTTCCCGCGTTATCATGCGCCATGACCCGCGAAACCGGAGGCGGCCCATGAAATTTCGCAAGAACGAAGCCAAGGACTGGGCGCGCGAGAACATGCGCGGCATCTGGGCCGCCGCGCTCCAGCCGTTCAAGCCCGGCTCGCTCGAAATGGACGACGCCGGCTTTCGCCGCAACATGCGCCACTGGATCGACGATCTCGGCATCGACGGATTTTTCGTCGCGGGCAAACAGGGCGAGTTCTTCTCGCTGTCCCTCGCCGAGCGCAAGCGCGTCTTCGAGATCACGCTCGAGGAAACGGCGGGAAAGGCGCAGGCGATTCTTTCCTGCTCCGACCAGAACATGGACGTCGTGATCGAACTCGCGCGCCACGCCGAAAAACTCGGCGCGTCCTCCATCGTCGTTCACGCGCCGCTGCTGCACTTCACCACGAAGCAGGACGAGACGCTCTACAATTACTACAAGACGATCAGCGAGGAGACGAACCTCGCCATCGCCATGTGGAGCCATCCCGATTCCGGCTATCTGATGAGCCCGGAACTCTGCGCCCGGATCGCCGACCTGCCCAACATCGTCGCCATCAAATATTCCGTGCCGCGCGAAATGTACGCGCGGCTGACCGAAATGACGCGCGGGAAGCTGATCGTCTCGACGGCTTCCGAGGAGGAATGGTTCGACAACATCGTCGAACTCGGCTGGCGCCTCTATCTGTGCTCGAGCCCGCCCTATCTGCTGCAAACGAAGCACGATCGCCGGATGCGCGAGTACACGGACCTCGCGTTCGCCGGCGAGGTGGCGAAGGCAAGGGTCGTGCGGGATTCGCTCAACCCTGTGCGCAAGGCGCTCTCCTCGACGCGCCCGCCGGAAAAGCCGCCGGCCCATTCGAAATACTGGCAGGAATTGCTGGGTCAGACCGGCGGCCCCGTGCGCCGCCCCATGCTCAACCTGACGGAGGCGGAGAAGGCCACGACCCGCGCGGCTTTCGAAACATGCGGGCTGCGGACGCTCGCGCAGGCGGCGGAATAACGGAGCGACGCCCATGCAACCCTTCAACTTCCAGGCCTGGATCGACGAGAACCAGCAGTTCCTCAAGCCGCCCGTCGGCAACAGGATTCTGTTCCCCGAAAACAGCGGAATGATCGTGCAGGTGGTGGGCGGTCCCAACCAGCGCGTCGATTTCCACGACGATCCCGTCGAGGAGTTCTTCCATCAATTGAAGAACGACATGATGCTGAAGGTCATGGACCGCGGCAAGATCGAGAACATCCGAATCCGCGAGGGCGATGTTTTCCTGTTGCCGCCGCGCATGCGCCACTCGCCGCAACGCCCGGTCCCCGGCTCCGTCGGCCTCGTCGTCGAAAGCCCGCGCCAGCCCGGCATGAAGGACGGTTTCGAGTGGTTCTGCATGGAATGCACGACCCTCGTTCACCGCGTCGAGGTCGAACTCAAGGACATCGTCAAGGACTTGCCGCCGCTTTACGAAGCGTTCTACGCGAACAGCAAGGCGCGCACCTGCGAGAAATGCGGCGCGCTGCATCCGGGCAAGACGCCGCCGCCGGGCTGGTCGGGGATGTGATCCCGCGCGGTCGGCGCGGCGCTATCGCGCCTTCGCCCCGAGCGAGAGGTCGTAAAACCGCCCGATCTCCGTCGAACCCTCGAGGTCGCCCTGCGCTTTCAGAACGGCGAGCAGCTCGGCCAGACCCTTGTTTTCGATGAAGCCGGTCCGGTCGATGACCTTCAGCGCGGTGTAGAAATCCCAGGTCTTCTCCACGTCGCCCCGTTCCGCCTTCGAGATTTTCTGGAGAATGTCGATGGCCTCGCTCCGGTTCGCCGGATCGTAGAACCATTCGACGCCCTGCTCGTAGGCGCCGAGAAAGCGGTCGATGACCGCCCTGTTCTGTTTCCCCCAGGGGATGTTCACGAGGAACGCCGAAAACGGCACGTCGCGCACGTAGTCCGGCGTCGCCCCGAGATTGGAAAAGCCCGCGCCCGCCGCCTTGAAATTGAAGGGCGCGGCGAGGATCGACGCGTCGATGGAGCCCGATTGCAGCGCGAGATAGCGCTGCGCGGTGGCCCCCGCGTAGACGAAATCATATTCGCCCGGCCTGACGCCATTCGGCGCGAGCATTTTCTCGATGTAAAATCGCGTGATATCCTTCGCGCCGCCAATCATGATGGTCTTGCCGCGCAAGTCCGCGAGTTTCCTGATCGAGGCGCGGGCGAAGACCTCGTAGGGCGCCTGCGTCGATTCCAGCCGCAAGATCGAAATCGGCGCGCCCTTGTCGATGGCGCGCAGGGCGTCGACCGGGCTCCCCGCCCCCATCGGCGCGGATGCGGAAGCCACCTGCTGCATCACGCCGGAACTCGCGGAGGCCGGCAGAAACTCGATGTCGAGGCCAGCGGCCCGGAACAGGCCCTTCTCCTGCGCCGCGTAGGCGGGCCAGCGCGTCGCGGACCCCGCGCCGGTCTCGACGATGGTGATTTTGGTCAGCGGCTGCGCCGCGGCGGGCGCCGCAACCGCGGCGAGGAGGGCCAGAACGACGGAAAAACGCGCGAGCATTCATGCCTCCTTGGTCCGCGCCGCGACGGCGCCCGGTCAGGCGCCGGTTCGCCCGAACGCCTCGTTCAGAAATGCAAGAATTTCGCCAACGGCCACGTCCCTTGGCAAGGGGCCGTGTCCCGTCGTCGCGCCGCGCCGCCCGCGCGCCGCCCCGAGCGCGTGGAGAAAGCCGGACCAGTCTTCCCCGGCGCGCAGGCCGGTGAAATCCTCGACCATTTCCCCGTCGTCCTCGATGAAAATTCGCGTGTCCGCCAGAACGCTCGTGAGCGGATTGAACGTCGCGGCATAGGCGGCGTCGAACGAATGACGGGCTTGCGGGTAGCCAACCACCTTCGCGCGTCCGCCCGCGGCGACGAGTTTGCGGGCGTAGTCTTCCCCGGTCGACTGGAGCGCCAGTTCGTCCTGGCCGCCGAAAATCATCAGAATGGGCGACTTCGGCGGGCGCGGATGGCGCCATTGGGTATAACAGGGCGGATAGAGCGCTACATGCGCGACCGTGCGGAGATCGCCAAGCATGGCGGCCTGAAGTCGCTCGTCCCAGCCCTGCACGCTCACCGCGCCGCCGCGCGAATAGCCCATCAGGGCGATCCGCCCTGAATCGAAACGCGGATCGCCCGCGAGATGTTTCACCGCGAACAGCGCGTCAGACACGGACGACGCCATGGAGAGCTTGCCCTGATCGGAAATGGTCTCGGTGAAGCCCCGCGCCGTGTAGGAATCGACGATGAACATGGCGAAGCCCGCGCCCGTCAGCGCGCCCGCGTAAAGCGCCTCCCGCCCCGACGTGAGGCCGTGCGAGCCGATGCTGGTCACGACGAGCGGAATTTTGCCGGAGACGCGCGCCGGCAGGAACAAATCCCCCGAGATCGTCGCGCGCGGCGCGGTCGGGAAGCCGCGCAGGATTTCCGCGCAGGATTGCGGCGTGCGCGTGGGGAAATGGAGAGTTTGCGCGGGCGTCATGGCGCGGCTTTCTCAGGGATAGCTCAGGGATAGAAGGACGGGTCGATGTAGTCTTCCGGCTTCGGCCCCGGCTTGATGTCGCCAATCTGGATGAGCAAATCGAGTATTTTTTGCATGCTCGCGGGGGGAATGCGCACGTCCGGCTCGAACGGTTTCAGTTCGAGCACGAGATTGACGTAGATTTTTTCGGCGATGGCGCGATCGACCTTCGTGTCCTTCGCCAGAATGTCGATGGCAGCCTCGCGATTGGCCGGGTCGTAGAGCCAGCGCGTCGCGGCCTTCATGGCGCGCAGGAAGGCGCGGGCGGACTCGGGATTTTTTTGCAGCCAGTCCTTGCGCGCGACGAGCAGCGCCGACCCCGCGTCGGGATAAAACGTCCCGAGATCGAACAGCTTTTTATAACCGGCCTCCGCCGCCTTGATGTCGAAGGGCGCGTTGAGATAGGCGCCCTGCGCCACGCCCGCCGCCAGCGCCGCGAAGCGATTGGCGCTCGAACCGTCGAAGACTTCATCGAC
>CAISEY010000004.1 GCA_903884435.1 uncultured Hyphomicrobiales bacterium
CGCCGCGGCGGCGCACAGCGCGCGGCCCGGGGTGGCGAAATCGAATTCTTCCGCCGCCTGCCAGCCCGCGCCGGCGAGGGCCGCGCCCGCGGCGAGCGGCGCGAGGCCCAGGGGCTCCCGCGCGCGCCAGCGCGAGAAGGCCGCGAAATCCTCTCGTGTTTCCTGAAATTCAAGGCGCCGGAGGGGCGCGTCGGGATCGACGGGCATGCGCGGTCCAACGACAAACCGGACGGCGGGGCGCGATCAGGCGTCCCGCCGCGCGCCCGCTACAGCGAGCGCTTGATCGACTCGACGCGATAACACTCGATCACGTCGCCCACGCGCATGTCGTGATAGTTTTCGAAGTTCATGCCACATTCCTGACCCGCGACGACGGACGCGACCTCGTCCTTGAAGCGCTTGAGCGTGCCAAGCTTGCCTTCGTGGATGACGACCTTGTCGCGAATGAGCCGCACGTTGGCGCCGCGCTCGACGCGACCGTCGGTGACGCGGCAACCGGCGATCTTGCCAATCTTGGAAATGTCGAAAATCTCGAGGATTTCGGCGTTTCCGAGCATGTCTTCGCGCAGGGTCGGCGACAGAAGTCCCGACATCGCGCCCTTAACGTCGTCAACGAGATTGTAGATGATGTTGTAGTAGCGGATTTCGATGCCCGCGCGATCCGCGGCCTCGGCCGCTTCCTTGTACGCGCGGACATTGAAGCCGATCACGACGGCGTTCGACGTCTCCGCCAGCGAAATATCGGATTCGCTGATGCCGCCGACGCCCGCGTGAACGATGCGGGCCGCGACCTCGTCGGTCGCCAGCTTGTCGAGCGAGGCGATGATCGCCTCGACGGAGCCCTGCACGTCGCCCTTGATGACGAGCGCCACTTCCTTGCGGCCGGCCGTCTTGATCTGCGCCATCATGTCGACGAGCGAGCCGCGCATCTGGCCGCCGCGCACGGCGGCCTTTTCGCGCCGCTGGCGCTCGCGATATTCGGTGATCTCGCGCGCCCGCGCCTCGGACGGAACCACGGCGACGCGGTCGCCGGCTTCCGGCGCGCCGGAGAAGCCGAGAATCTCGACCGGCATCGACGGGCCGGCTTCCTGGATGTTGGCGCCCTTGTCGTTGAGCAGGGCGCGCACGCGGCCCCATTGCATGCCGGCGGCGATGATGTCGCCGACGCGCAGCGTGCCGCGCTGGACGAGCACGGTCGCCACGGGGCCGCGGCCGCGGTCGAGGCGGGCCTCGATGACGGTGCCTTCCACCGGGCGATTGGGGTCGGCCTTGAGGTCGAGAATTTCGGCCTGCAGGGCGATCATCTCGAGCAGCCTGTCGAGATTGATCTTCTTCGTCGCGGAAACCTCGACCTCGAGCACGTCGCCGCCAAGGCTTTCGACCTGGACTTCGTGCTGCAGCAACTCGGTGCGCACGCGCTCCGGCTTCGCGTCTGGCTTGTCGATCTTGTTGATGGCGACGATGATCGGCACGTTGGCGGCGCGAGCGTGATTGATGGCCTCGATCGTCTGCGGCATGACGCCGTCGTCGGCGGCGACGACGAGCACCACGAAATCCGTGACCTTGGCGCCGCGCGCGCGCATCGCGGTGAAGGCCGCGTGGCCGGGCGTGTCGATGAACGTCACGGGCAGGCCGCCCGGCGCGGTCACCTGA
>CAISEY010000005.1 GCA_903884435.1 uncultured Hyphomicrobiales bacterium
AGATGTTCCTGCCGCAGGTGGTGAAGTCGGCGCGCGTCATGAAACAGGCGGTCGCCTATCTCATGCCCTTCATGGAGGCGGAGAAGAACTCCCGCTCCTCGGCCGGCAAGATCCTGCTCGCGACGGTGAAGGGCGACGTGCACGACATCGGCAAGAACATCGTCGGCGTCGTGCTCGCCTGCAACAATTACGAGGTGATCGATCTTGGCGTGATGACGCCGGCCTCGAAGATCCTCGAGACGGCGAAACGCGAAAAGGTCGACATCATCGGCCTTTCAGGCCTCATCACGCCCTCGCTCGACGAAATGTGCTTCGTCGCCAGCGAAATGGAGCGCGAGGGGTTCGACGTTCCCCTGCTGATCGGCGGCGCGACGACGAGCCGCGTTCACACCGCGGTGAAAATTCACCCGAACTACGCGCGCGGCCAGGCGGTTTACGTCACCGACGCGAGCCGCGCGGTCGGCGTGGTTTCCTCTTTGCTCGCCGCGGACACGCGCGAGGGCTACATCGAGACCGTGCGCGCCGAATATCGCAAGGTCGCCGAGGCGCACGCGCGCGCCGAAACCGAGAAGACGCGGCTGCCGCTGGCGCGCGCCCGCGCCAATTCGTTCCGGTGCGATTGGGACGCCCTCGCGCCGCCAGTGCCCTTGTTCACGGGCACGCGCACGTTCCGCAGCTACGACGTCGCCGAACTCGTTCCCTACATCGACTGGACGCCGTTCTTCCAGACGTGGGAAATGAAGGGGCGTTTCCCCGCGCTGCTCGACGACCCCAAACAGGGCGCGGTCGCGCGCCAGCTTTTCGACGACGCGCGGGCCATGCTCGACCGCGTCGTGGCGGAGCGGTGGTTCAACCCGAAGGCGGTCATCGGCTTCTGGCCGGCGAATTCCGACGGCGACGACATTCGCCTCTACACCGGCGAATCCCGCCGGGAGCGGCTCGCGACGCTCCACACGCTTCGCCAGCAATTGCAACGGCGCGACGGGCGACCCAATCTCGCCCTGGCGGACTTCGTCGCGCCCGCCGGTCACGCCGACTGGATCGGCGGCTTCGTCGTCACCGCGGGCGCGGAGGAAGACAAGATTTCGAAGCGCTTCGCCCGGGCGAACGACGACTACGGTTCGATCATGGTGAAGGCGCTGGCCGACCGGATCGCCGAGGCCTTCGCCGAGCGAATGCACGAGCGCGTGCGCAAGGAATTCTGGGCCTACGCGCCCGGCGAAGCCTTCGCGCCCGAGACTCTGGCGGACGAACCCTACCGCGGCATCCGGCCCGCGCCAGGCTATCCCGCGCAGCCCGACCACACCGAGAAAGCGACGCTGTTCAAGCTGCTCGAGGCCGAGCGGCGCACCGGCGTCACGCTCACGGAAAGCTACGCGATGTGGCCTGGATCGTCCGTCTGCGGGCTTTATCTGTCGCATCCCGACGCGCATTATTTCGGCGTCGCCAAGGTCGAGCGCGATCAGGTCGAGGATTACGCCTCGCGCAAGGGGATGGACATCCGCGAGGTCGAGCGCTGGCTGGGGCCGGTGCTCAACTACGATCCGGCGGGCTACGTGGCGGCGGCGGAATAGCGGGGCGTTCCACCAACCGCCGCAACGTGTCGAGCGTCGATGCGTCGGCGAGGCCATCGACGCGCGCCGGGCGGAATCGCCGCTGGAACGCCGCGACGACGGTTTTCGTGGCCTCGTCGTAGTCTTCGCCCGGCCCGAGCCCGTAGCCATGGCGCGCGAGGTCGGCGCGCAGCGCCGCGACGCGGGGGCCGCTGTCGCCGGGTTTCAGCGGTTCGCCATCGACGAGCGGCGTGGGCGGAACCCACGACCCGAGGCCGTGTTCGAACAGGATGTCCCAGGGAAAGTTCTCGCCGGGATCGATCTTGCGGCCGGGCGCGATGTCGGAATGGGCGAGCACGCGCTCGGGCGGGATCGCTCGGCGCGCGCGAATATCCTGGCAGAGCGCGATCACGGCGTCGATCTGTGCGCGTGGAAAGGGCGGCAGGCCGCCGTCGTGTCCGGGATTGACGATTTCGACGCCGATGGACGTCGAGTTGAGATCGCTCTCGCCCTTCCATGTCGAGAGTCCCGCGTGCCACGCGCGCCGGTCTTCCGGCACGAGTTGCAGGATGGTTCCGTCTTCCTCGACAAAATAATGGCAGGAGACCTGCGCGGCTTCGTCGCGCAGCCGCGCCAGCGCGGCTTCGCTCGTGGGCATTCCGGTGTAGTGGAGGACGATGCAATCGATGGCGCGCCCGGCCTTGCGTTCGCCGTGGTTGGGCGAAGGGCAAAAACGCGAGGCCAGCGGGGAATCGGTTTCATCCGTCATGGACGGCAGACTACACGCGGGCGCGGCCATGAAAAAAGCCCGGCGCGCGCGAGGCGGGCCGGGCTCTGTTTCAACGAGGCCGGATCAGCGGCGCACGACCCAGCGGGTGCAGACTTCGTTGCCATAGGCGTCGAAGCGGGTGCGGACGCATTCACGGTCGCCGCGCGCGGGCTGGCTGTTGCCGACGGCCGCGCCGGCCGCCGCGCCAACGATTCCACCGACAATCGCGCCGCCCGCCCGACCCGTCGCCGCGCCGCCGATCAGCGCGCCCGCCGCGCCGCCCAGCACGGCGCCGCCGACGGTGTTGTCCTCGCGAGTGCCGTTGCACCCGGCGAGGGCGAGCGCCGAAGCCGCCGCGGCGGCCAGAAGAATGGATTTCCTCATGTCGTGTTCTCCATTGTGTACATGGCCGGGTTCCGCCGGTGCATGACGGGTTATCATACACGTTCGCCCCGCGCGTGCGATCACACGCATACAAACAGGTTAACAGTCCCGGCGAAATGGGCCAGATCAAGGCGCGCCGCGCGAGGGGCGCCAGGAAAGCGCCCGACCTCCCGGCTTGCGCCGCGGTTCGGGCGTGCGTAAATGCCGGTCTGGCCTGGCGGGCGGGCTCCCTCTGTTCGATGCGTGGCGCGATGAATGCGATCGTTTGCATGAAATGGGGCGACCTGTTCGGCCCTGAATACGTGAATATTCTCTACCGGCATGTCGCCGCGCGGACGAGGACGCCGTTTCGTTTTATTTGTCTCACGGAGGACGGGCGGGGCTTGCGTCCGGAGGTCGAGGTCCGTCCCTTGCCGGCGTTGAGCCTCCCCGGCGGCGCGGAGCCTCGCCAGCAGGGCCGCTGGCGCAAGTTATCTCTGTTCCTGCCCGGCGTCGTCGACGATTTCGACCTCGTCATGTACCTCGATCTCGACCTGGTGATTCTCGGCTCTCTCGATCCGTTTTTCGAGCGCGCGCGCGGCGGCGGACTGCATATCATTCGCGAATGGAATCCGGCGCTCTGGGAAATGCTGCCCGTGGCGCTGCGGCCGGTGCGCGGCGCGAATTCCTCGGTGATGTGCTGGAATCCGCGGGAGCAGCACGAGATCGCGCTGAGTTATCAGGCGGACCCGGAGGGGTGTTATCGCGATTGCTGGAATGAACAGGAGCACGTCTGGAAAAAGGCGCGCGGCTTGCAATTCTGGCCGGAGAACTGGTGCGTCAGCTTCAAGCGCGCCTGCGTCTGGTACTATCCATTCAATCTGGTCTTCAAAAAGGTTCCGAAGCCGGATCATGCCAGCATCGTCGTCTTCCACGGACGGCCGCGACCCGTCGATCTCGTGAGGGACGACCAGTCGCGCTGGGGGGCAAGGCGCAAGTTCGGTTACGGGCCGGTGCCGTGGATGAAGGATTACTGGCGCGCGGGACTCGAGGGATCGACCGACGGCGCGCCTTGACGCGAAGCGCCCCTGGCCTCACAGGTGGCGCGTCAGCCGGCCGGGCGGCCACTCCCGCGAGGGAGAGGAAAGTCCGGGCTCCACGGAGACACGGCGCCGGATAACGTCCGGCGGGGGCGACCCCAGGGAAAGCGCCACAGAAAGGAAACCGCCGTTCTCCGGAACGGTAAGGGTGAAAGGGTGCGGCAAGAGCGCACCGCGTCGCCGGCAACGGGGACGGCATGGCAAGCCCCGCCGGGAGCAAGACCGAATAGGGGCGACACGGCGCGGCGACGCGCCAGACCCGTCTCCGGGTCGTCGCCCGGGTTGGTTGCTCGAGGCGTCCGGCAACGGACGTCCCAGAGGAATGGCCGCCACGTCGCGGGGTGAAAACCTCGCGGCCATACAGAACCCGGCTTACAGGCCGGCTGACATTTCACGCGCCTTCAGGGCGCCGAAAACTCCGCCAGGGTCTTCGCCTTCGCCACGAGTTCCGGCGAGACGGCGATGGACGCGGCGATGACCTTTTGCAACTCCTCGCCGGGCATGGGCGCGAGGTCGAGGCTGTCGCGCTTGATCTCGGCGATGAATTCCGGATCCCGCATCACCCGCGTGAAGGCCTCGCGCAGGTCGGCGACGCGCTCCGGCGGCTGGCCGGGCGGGGACACGATTGAGCGGCCGACGCGCGAATTGCCGGCCATGAAATCGACGATGCGGCGCTCCTCGTCGTCGCGCGCGAATTGCGTGACGATGGGCACGTCCTTCAGATCGGGGTGCGAATCGACGCCGACCTGAAGCAGAAGATTGATCTTTTTTTCGCGCAGCCAGTCCGGCTTTTCCGCGCGCAGGATTGGCCAGGGCTGGGTCAACGCCTGAATTTCTCCGCGCTCCATGGCGAGCGCCGCCTCCGCCGCGCCCTGATAGCCATTGAGCAACTTGAGCTTGAAGCCGAGCATGTTGCGCATCAGGGCGGAGAGCAGCCGGGAGTTCTGGCCGGAGGTCGCGAGGACGAGTTCCTTCTCCAGCGCGTCGCGAATGTTCTGCACGGGCGCCGTGCGCCAGGAATACATGACGGCGGAATTGTCGGTGACGCGGCCGATCCAGTTGAATTTCGTCACGTCGCCGCGAATGGATTTCGGCTCGAGCAATTGCGTCAGCGCCGCGGCCTGGTCGATCATGCCGAGAACCGTGCCGTCCTTCGCCGCGATGTTGTAGAGATAGTTGATCGCCGAGAGGCTGCCGGCGCCGGGCATGTTCTGGACGACGACGTTGGGGCGTCCAGGCAGGTACTTGCCGATGTGCCGGGCGACGGCGCGCGAATAATTGTCGTAACCGTTGTTGACGCTGAAGCCGATGACGAAATTGATGGTCTTGTTGCGGTAAAACTCCTGCGCGCGCGCCGCCGGCGACACGGCGAGCGCGAGGAGCGCCGCGAGGGTGGCGCGCGCGCGGCTCATGGGCGCGCCAGCCGCGGCAACAGACGCAGCGCGTTGTCGCGCTCGATCAGCCTGAGCTCGTCCGCCGTGAACGGCGTCTTCGCCATGTCCTTCAGGCCTTTTTCGGCCTGCACGAAGGGCGCGTCCGAACCGTAGAGAATTTGCGTGGCGGGAACGAGATCGCGCAGCGCCGCGAGCGCGCCGGTGTTGCTGGCGCCGGCGATGTCGAAATGCAGCTTGCGCAATTCGGCGCGCACGCCATCGGGAAGCTTTTCCCCATGGGGCGGACGTTCGAGCGAGTGTTCGAGCCGGCCCGCGAGCATCGGCGTCGTTCCGCCCGAATGCGAGAAAATCCAGCGGATGTTTTTCAACCGCGTCAATGTCCCCGAAACGAGCAGGCTGAGGATGGCGCGCGTGGTTTCGAACGCGAACTCGACGACCTGGGGCAGGACGCCGGGGATGGGCCTGCCGTAGGCTGGAACGGTCGGATGGAAATAGACGACGGCGCCGCGGCGGTCGAGTTCCTCGAAAACCCTGGCGAAGGCGGGATCGCCGGGATATTTGCCGTCGTAGTTGGTGAAGAGGCCGATTCCGTCGGCCTTGATCACGTCCAGCGAATATTCGATCTCGCGCAGCGAGGCGTCGCTGTCGGGCAGAGGCAGCACGGCGAAGAGGCCGAAACGGCGGGGGAACGCCGCGATCTGCTCGGCCGCGTAATCGTTCCAGGCGCGCGCCAGCGCCGGCGCCCGCGAACCGTTGTCGAACCAGACCCCGGGCGTCGAGATGGAGGCGATGGCGGTCTCGATCCCGTTCGCGTCCATGATGTCGATGGCGTGGCGCGGCGTCCAGGACAGGAGCTTCCCCCGCGGCATGGCGTGCGCGCCCTCGACGCGCTTCGCTTCCTCCGCCATGTGCCCGGGCGGCAGGAAATGGTGGTGAACGTCGATGCGGAAAGGGCTGGTCACGGCGCTCGTCCCCGGAAGTGGATTTGATCCATTTTCCTAGGGCGCGCCGCGCTTGCTGTCCACTCACGCGGCGCGCGCGGGCGCGGCGTTTTCGCTCGCGGCCGGCCTCGCCTCGCGCAGGATCGCCGCGAGTTCCGGCAGGCAGGAGCCGCAATTCGTGCCGGCGCGCAATGTCTCGCCGATGCCGGCGACGCTGGCGCACCGGCCAGAGGCGACGACGCCCTCGATGGTCGCGCGGCCGACCGCGAAACAGGCGCAAACCGTCGGCCCTTCGGCGGCGACGCCCGAGAGCGGCGCGCCCGCCAGCACGCGCGCCCGGTTTTCAGCGGGCGCCGGCCCGGTGAACAGCCGCGCCGCGGAGTCTCGCGCGGGCAGGGATTTTTCGTCGCGCGCGAGAAACAGGCAGGCGTCGAGCGCGCCGTCGATGAAATTCGCGAAACGGAACACGCCGCGCGCGGGATCGGCGTAAACGGCGACGTCGGCGCCTTCGCCCGCGCCCAGCCACGCCAGAACGAGCCCGGCGTCCGGCGTTTCGTTGTCGGCGGCGAGCTTTTCGACGCCAGCCATGGCGAAGGCGAAGCACGTGTCCATGGCGATCCGGCACCAGTAGTCCGGCGCGCGCGCGAGGTCGCGCGAGCGGCGCAGCAACAGGCCGCGCCAGGCCATGGACTGCGGCAGGATCATCACCGCCGTCGCCTTCAGCTCCGGCTGGCCGGAGACCGGATCGACGCTGGCGCCGACGAGCCTGTCCGCGGGGCCGGTCGAGGCGTTGTCGTCGCTCCAGTGCATGGCCGCGAAGACCTCGCCGGGGCGTTGCGCGTCGGCGACGCGCACGCGCATCAGCGCCGCGCCATGGCGGCTCTCGACGCGGGCGAAGCCGCCGTCGCACAGTTTGAGGTGCGACGCGTCGGCGGGATGCACGTCGAGAAAGGGCTCGGGCGTGTGGGCGGCGAGGCGCGGCACGTCTCCCGTGCGGGTCATCGTGTGCCACTGGTCGCGGACGCGGCCCGTGTTGAGCATAAGGCCGCGCGCGCGGTCGGTGGATTCCGCCGGCGCGCGGAACGGCGTCGCCACGAAGCGCGCGCGCCCGTCCGGGTGCATGAAGCGCCCGTCGGCGAAGAGCCGGGCGGCGGAGGCGCCATCGCCGCGCGCCGGCCATTGCACCGGCTCCAGCGCGTCATAGGCCACGTCGTCGAGCGTCGCGAGGCCGCCGATGTCGAAGGCGCGCGCTCCATCGTTCTCGAAGGCCGACAGCGCGGCGTGTTCGCGGAAGATGTCGGCGGCGCCGCGATAGTCGAAGGCCTCCGCCCAGCCCATGCGCCGCGCGAGTTGCGAGAACATCCACCAGTCCGGCCGCGCCTCGCCGGGCGCCGCGCGGAAGGCGCGCTGGCGCGAGATCCGGCGCTCGGAATTGGTCACGGTTCCGTCTTTTTCCGACCAGCCCATGGCGGGGAGGCGCGCATGCGCGAATTCGCCGGTGTCGTTGCGCCGCGCGTCCGCCACGACGACGAAGGGGCAGGCGCGCAGGGCTTGCCGGACGAGATCGGAGCGCGGCAGGCTGACGGCGGGATTGGTGCCGGCGATCCAGAGCGCCTTGATCTTTCCGGCGCGCGCCGCCTCGAAGAGTTCGACGGCCTTGAGGCCGGGACGCGTCGCCATGTTCGGCGCGTTCCAGAAGCGGCGCACGCGGTCGATGTCGGCGGGAGCGGCGAAACTCATGTGCGCCGCGAGCTGGTTGGCGAGGCCGCCGACCTCGCGCCCGCCCATGGCGTTGGGTTGTCCCGTGAGCGAGAAGGGGCCCATGCCGGGATGGCCGACGCGCCCCGTCGCGAGATGGCAATTGACGATGGCGTTGACCTTGTCGGTTCCCGCCGAGGATTGATTGACGCCCTGCGAATAGAGCGTCACGACGCGGCGCGTGCGCGCGAACACGCCATAGAAGGTTTCAATGGCCGCGGAGTCGAGGCCGGTCGCGCCGGCGACGGCCGCGGTCGTCGGGGCGCCGGCGCGCGCCGCCGCGAGGGCTTCGTCGAAGCCGGCCGTGTGCGCCTCGACATAAGCTCGGTCGAGCGCGCCGTCGCGGGCGAGCCGCGCGAGCAGGCCGTTGAACAGCGCGACGTCCGAGCCCATGCGCAGGGGCAGGTGCAGATCGGCGTCGTCGCAGGTGGCGGTGCGGCGCGGATCGATCACGACGACGCGGGTTCCGCGCGCGGCGCGCGCCGCGGCGAGGCG
>CAISEY010000006.1 GCA_903884435.1 uncultured Hyphomicrobiales bacterium
CGTCAAGAAGCTCTTCGACGTGCTCGGCCCGCGCTACAAGACCCGCAACGGCGGCTACACGCGCGTGCTGAAGGCCGGTTTCCGCAAGGGCGACAACGCTCCCATGGCGGTGATCGAGTTCGTCGAGCGCGACGTCGAGGCGAGGGGCAAGGACTCCGGTCCGGTTCAGGGCGTCGAAGACGCGGCGTGAGACACCCCGGCCCCGGTTGAGGGGCGCTGTGTAGTTCTGGAATTCAGGGGCGGCGCTCATGGCGACCGCCCCTTTGCTTGTTGCTCGGAGGCGGGGTCCATGCGCGCGGGAATCTTCGCGACATTGTTCGTGCTGGCGATTTCGGCGCCGGCGGGATCGCAGACCGCGACTCTCGCGCGGGGACTCCACGCGGCCGCCACGCGCGGCGATCCCGGGAGCCTCGACGAGGCGCTCGACGCCGGCGATGACATCGACGCGCGCGACGGGCTCGGTCGGACAGCGTTGCTGCTCGCCGTCGAACATGGCCACGCGGAGATCGCCGGGACGCTTCTCGCGCGCGGCGCCAGCGTCAACGCACAAGCGGCGAACCGGGACACGCCATGGTTGCTCGCCGGCGCCGCGGGGCGGACGCAAATTCTGGAACTCATGCTCTCGCGCGCCCCGGACCTGTCCATCCGGAACCGGTTCGGCGGCGACGCCTTGATCCCGGCCTGCGAGCGCGGCCACGTGGACACGGTTCGTCTGCTGACGACGCGAACGAAAATCGACGTCAATCACGTCAACGATCTCGGCTGGACCTGCCTGCTGGAGGCGGCGATCCTGGGCGATGGCGGTCCTCGCCACCAGGAGGTCGCGAGGCTTGTTCTCGCCGCGGGCGCCAATCCGGGCCTCGCCGACAGGGAGGGCGTGAGCCCGCTCGCCCACGCGCGACGGCGGGGACATGCGGAGGTCGCCGGGATTATCGAGGCCGCTGGCGGGCGTTGAATTCGGGGCTGGTTACTTTGCAGCGCGGGAGCGCGCGCCTATATCTGGTTGCAATTTTCAGCGGAGATGAATCATGTGGCGAACGATCCTCCCGGTGTTGATCGCGCTCGGGGGCGGCCCGGCGCAGGCGCAGGCTCCGGTCCAGCGTGTCGCGCCGCCGGCCCGGACCGACGTGCAATTGTCCTTCGCCCCCGTCGTCCGCAAGGTCGTCCACGCGGTCGTGAACGTCTATGCTTCGCGGGTCGAACAGGCCCCGCGCAATCCGCTTTTCGACGATCCGGTGTTTCGGCAGTTTTTTGGCGGCGGCGGCGCGCAACCGCGCGAACAGGTCGCGCGGTCGCTCGGGTCGGGCGTGATCGTCGATCCCGCCGGCTTCGTCGTCACCAATCATCACGTCATCGAGGGCATGACCGACGTGAAGGTCGCTCTTTCCGACAAGCGCGAGTTCGAAGCCGAGATCGTGTTGCGCGATCCGCGCACCGACCTCGCGGTGCTCAAGATCAAGGGCGCCACGGGGCTTTCCTCGATTGAACTTGGCGATTCGGACGCGCTCGAGGTGGGGGATATCGTGCTCGCGATTGGCAATCCCTTCGGCGTCGGCCAGACGGTCACGCAAGGCATCGTTTCGGCGCTCGCGCGCACGCAGGCGGGCATCAGTGATTACGGCTTCTTCATCCAGACGGACGCCGCGATCAATCCCGGCAATTCCGGCGGCGCGCTCGTCGACATGAATTCGCGGCTCGCCGGCATCAATTCGGCGATCTATTCGCGCTCGGGAGGCTCGATCGGCATCGGCTTCGCCATTCCCGTCAACATGGTCAAGGTCGTCGTCGCGACGGCGAAGGGCGGCGGCAGCAAGGTGCGCCGGCCCTGGCTCGGCGCCAATCTCCAGTCGGTGTCGCGCGAGATCGCCGAATCGCTCGGGCTGGAACGGCCGACTGGCGTGCTCGTTTCCGAAGTCTTCGACAAATCGCCGGCCGCCGAGGCGGGAATCAAGCGTGGAGACGTCATCGTCAGCGTCGATGGCCAGGGCGTCGACGATGTCGAATCGTTCGGTTTCCGGCTCGGGACGAAACAGGTTGGCGGCAACGCGTCGATTGGCGTGACGCGGGGCGGGCGCAATTTCATCGCCCCGATAAAGCTCATCGCCGCGCCGGAAACTCCGCCCCGGCAGCCCGTGAAAATCACGGGGCAGTCGCCATTCGCGGGCGCGACCGTGGTCAATATTTCGCCGGCGGTGACGGAGGAATTCTCGATCGAAAAGTACCGGGAAGGCGTTGTGGTCGCCGAAGTGGCCGAAGACTCGATCGCCGCGCGGCTTCAGGTTCAGAAAGGCGACGTGATCCTCGCCGTCAACGACGCTAAGATCGCGAAAACCGCCGATCTGGAGAAGGCGACCCAGGGGCGCAAGGCCTACTGGAAACTGACGATCGGTCGTGGCGCGCAGGTTTTCACGACCGTCATCAACGGTTGACGGGAGCGAGCGCGCGGCCCGCTCCGCGAGACGTCACGCGGCCTTGCGCGTGGCGGCGGCGGGTTTGGCCGCGGGTTTGCCCTTCGCCATGCGGCGCTTGATGGACGACCAGAGCTTGCGGATTTCATCGGCCGCGTGTCCGGCGCCGCCGATTTCCGTGACGCCGAGGCCTAGCCGCGCCGCTTCCTGATAATCGACGCGCGCGCCGACGAGCGGGGAAATCAGGCCGCCAAGCTTTTCCAGAGTCTCGACGCCCTCGCTGATGCGGGCGCTTTGCTGGGACGGCGGGCACTGGTTGAGCAGGAAGACGTAATCCTTGCGCAGTTCGCGAATGGCGCGGCGCGTCATCTCGCTCGCCCAGAGGTCGAAGGCGTTCGGACGCGAGGGAATAATGCAGAGATCGGCCGCCTTCATCGCGGCCGCGGTCGCGGCGGATTCGGTTCCGGCCGTGTCGATGACGCAAAGGGTCACGCCGTTTTTCGCGAGCGAATTCATCACCTGCGTGATCTTGCCGGGTGAAATCGCCTCGACGGGAACGTCGGCGGCGCCGCGCGCCTTCGCCCATTTCACGAGGGACTGCTGGGGGTCCATGTCGAGAATGAAAACACGTTCGCCCGCCTCGCGCGCCGCGACGGCGATGGAGGACGCGAGAGTGCTTTTGCCCGAACCTCCCTTTTGGGTGACAAATGCTATTGTGCGCATGATGCTGGCCTCGATGTGTTCCGCGTCGTCCGTTGAAAATGCCGCTTTCGAAACTACATTCCGGATAGTCCAGATATTTGATGATTCGTGAAGAGTGTATCGATGACAATTTCGCGTCGCGCCGCGTCGGAGTCGCTTTCGCGGCGCCGTTGTTTTCGCGAGGACGCGCGTGGCGCGAGCGAAGGAAAACCTCCGGAATGAGCGACCTTTTCGCCAGCGCGGGACTTGAAAACGACGCGCCGCGTCCGCTGGCGGACAGGTTGCGGCCGACGCGTCTGGAAGAGGTCGAAGGGCAGGATCATCTTGTCGGTCCCGCCGGCGCGCTGACGCGGCTGATCAACGCGGGCTCGATCGGATCGCTGGTTTTCTGGGGGCCGCCGGGCACCGGCAAGACCACGGTGGCGCGACTGCTGGCGCGCGAGACGAAGCTGGAATTCGTCCAGATTTCCGCGATTTTTTCGGGCGTCGCGGACTTGCGCAAGGTGTTCGAACAGGCGCGCGCGCGTCGCGCGACGGGCCGCGGCACGTTGCTGTTCGTCGACGAGATTCATCGCTTCAATCGTTCGCAGCTCGATTCCTTCCTGCCCGTGATGGAGGATGGAACGGTCACTCTGATCGGCGCGACGACGGAAAACCCCTCGTTCGAACTCAACGCGGCCTGGTTGTCGCGCGCGCGCGTGCGGGTGTTTCGCGCGCTCGACGAAGACGCCATCGGCA
>CAISEY010000007.1 GCA_903884435.1 uncultured Hyphomicrobiales bacterium
CGTGGCGATCGCGCCCGATCCGATCAGGAAATTCCGGCGGTCCATGAACGCTCTCCCCGATGACGATTGTTCCGCGCAACGCGCGTTGCGGCCATCATAGCCGCCATCGGGCCGGAAAGCGCCTGGAGGAAGGCAAGCGAGGGCGCAAAAAAATGCCCGGCGTTCCGGCCGGGCATGACTTGATCGCGGGCGGCGAGGCCGCCGGATGGCGAGGCTCAGACGGCCGCGTCGTACATTTCCGCCACGTAGTCCCAGTTCACGAGGTTCTCGATGAACGCCTTGAGATAGTCGGGGCGACGGTTGCGATAGTCGATGTAGTAGGAGTGCTCCCACACGTCGCAGCCGAGGATGGGCTTCGCGCCCTGCACGAGCGGGCTCTCGCCGTTGGCGGACTTGGCGACGATCACCTTGCCGTCCTTGACCGCGAGCCAGCACCAGCCCGAGCCGAACTGCGTGACGCCGGCCTGGATGAACTCGGCCTGCATCTTCTCGACCGAGCCGAGCCCGTCGACGATGGCCTTCTCGAGCTTGCCCGGGATCTTGCCGCCGCCATTCGGCTTCATCCACTTCCAGAAATGCAGGTGGTTGTAGTGCTGTCCGGCGTTGTTGAAGAGGCCGGCGTTCTGGCCGAAGGAGCCCTTGACGATCTCCTCGAGCGACTTGCCTTCCCACGGCGTTCCCTTGATCAGGTTGTTGCCGTTGGTCACGTAGGCGAGGTGATGCTTGTCATGATGATATTCCAGCGTCTCCTTCGACATGTAGGGCTGAAGGGCGTCATGGGCGTAGGGAAGATCGGGGAGAGTGAATGACATGGTGAAGGTTCCGGTTTGAGGACGTTTTACGGGACTGTCTTCATCGTCCGGCGTCGCGGACCGGCGCGCCGGGCGCCGGTCCCCATATTCCAGATCGAAGTGGCGTTTTCAAGGTCCGGCGGCGCGGCTCAGATGCCGTCGTTCGGGTCGTGATAGAGTTCTCCGACAATGCCGGTGAGCCCCGGCGTCGCCTTCGTCAGATGGTAGCGGCCATCCCGGTCGCGACCGAGCTTGCCCTGGTTGCGCAACTCGTCGAGAGCGGCGGCGACCTCGCGGCCGTCGCTGCTGCCGACGGCCTCGACCACGTGCGAATAGTACAGCGGTCCGGCCTCGAGCGCCTGCTCGACGGTCTGGAACCGGGCCGGGCCGCCGAAGGTCTTGGCGGCGCAGCGCGTGTGGATGATCTGCCCGTTCTTGCCGAGCGGGCGCGTGCAGTCGAAGCCGGCCTTGGCGCCGGTGCGGCGCCCCTCGAGCGAGGGGTCCATCGGCATGCCCATCATGCCCGTCACCAGCACGAGATCCTTGTCGGCCTGGAAGCGGGTGCCGAGCGCCCATTCCACCTGACGGTCGTCGCGGATGTCGATGTCCTCGTCGAAGACATAGATAGCCTTGATCTGCCGCTGCGAGGCGAAGATCGCGTGCATGGCGTTGCGCGCCTCGCCGGGCTGGGTCTGGCGCATCGAGACGCGCAAGGTGCCGCCGCCGCCCGACAGCGAGCGCGAATAGACTGCGAGCGGTTCGCGGATCGTGTTCTTCAGCAGCCGCATGACGGTCGCCTCGAGCCGCAGGGCGGTCATGCAGGCGGCGTCGGTCTGGTCGAGCACGAAGGCGGTGCCGTGCTGCAGCGTCTGGTGCATCACGTCGGTGCGCATCGTGATCGCGGTGCAGGTGAAGATCGGGTCCATGTGAATGGCGCCGTAATAGCCCATGTATTCGCCGTAGGGGCCTTCCGGCTCGAAATAGCCGCGTTCGTCGAAATAGCCCTCGAGGATGATCTCGGCGTCGGCGGGCACGAGGATGTCGTTCGTCAGGCTCTTGACGAAGGGCGCGTTCTCGCCGCGCATCGTCGCGATCATGTTGTGCTCTTCACCCCCGGCGCGCGTCGTCGCGCCGAAGAAGTCGAGCGGGTGCGAACCGATGGTGAAGCTGACCGGCAGACGCTCCTTGCGCTTCGCGCAGCCCTCGAAGATGCGCTTCAGGTCGGAGGGGGCGGTGATGTTGGTGCCGGTCTGGTAGCGATTGCGCAGCGACAGGCGGCGGCTGCCGACGTTCGAGCGGCCCGTGAGCGGATCCTTCACGTAGTCGATGCCGGAGCTGATGTAGCAGCTTCCGTCGAATTCGTGCTGGGGATGGAACGGCAGGCGCGTGAGATCGACATCCTTGCCGGTGATCTTGATGGCGTGGACGGGCGCCTCGTCGGAGGGAACCTCGACGACCTTCTTCGGGTTGGCGAAACGGTTGAGGAACTCCTCGTAGATTTTCTCCGGCGTCGAATCGAAGGCGGCCTCGAGGCGCTTGCGGCTGCCGGCGGCCTTGGCGATGATCTCGGCGCGCTCCGGCCCCGCCTGTTTGAACAGAACGGCCTTCGGGGTGTTCTCGATGATCGAGCTCAGCGCGGTGAGGGACGTCGGCTCCTCGCGGACTTCCACTTCGCCAAGGTCGATCAGCTTGTCGACGAAGCGGCGAAGCCGGAACTTCTCGAAGTCGAATTCGCGGCCCTGCATACCCGTTGCGCTCATGTTTCCACCGTACCGTCGGTTGTCCCGGCGCCGGTTCTCCGTGCGCCGCGTGTTGAATGGCCCATCCTACAAGGTCGCCGCGCCCCTTGCAAAGCGCGGACGGACGGCCGTTATTCGAAGCGGACGTTGTATTCGCGCGTGAACTTCTTCCAGCGGTCGATCTCGTCGACGACGAAACGGTCGAGTTCGGCGGGAGTCGAGGCGACGACCTCGAGCCCCGCCTCGGCGAGGCGGGCGGCCGTTTCGGGAAGGCGCAGGGCCTCGTTGAGCTCGGCGTTGAGCCGGCGCACGACGGGCGCCGGCGTCGCCGCCGGCGCGAAAACGCCGATCCAGTTGTAGATCGCGGCTGCGTCGAAGCCGAGTTCCGCCATGGTGGGAACGTCCGGCAATTCCGGCATTCGCGTCGCCGACGTGACCGCGATGGGGCGGATGGCGCCGGACTTGATGTGGGGCATCAGGATCGCGGCGATCAGGGCGGTGAGCTGAACTTCGTTCGACAGCAGCGCCTGGACCGCGGGCGAGCCGCCCCGGTAGGGCGCGTGGGACATGTCGATCCCGCCGCGCCGGGCGATCTGTTCGCCCACGAGAAAGCTCAGCGAGCCGGTCCCGGGCGAGGAATAGGAGAGCTTGCGGCCAGGATTGGCCTTCGCCGCGGCGATGAATTCGGTGAGCGTCGCGCCGGCGACGGAGGGATGGACGGCGACGACGAGCGGCTGGCGGGCCAGCAGGGACACGCCCGCGAAATCCTTCACGGTGTCGTAGGGCAGGGCGGTCTCCGCCGCCGGGTTGATGACGTGGGCCGACAGGGTGACAAGCAGCGTGTGTCCGTCCGGCGCGGAGCGCGCCACCGCCTGCGTCGCGATTTTCGCCGAGGCCCCGGCGCGCGTCTCCACGATCCACGGCTGGCCAAGACGCTCCTGCATGCGGTTTTGCACGAGGCGCGCCACGACGTCGCCGGGATCTCCCGGCGCGGTTCCGACCACCACGCTGACCGGCCGCGTCGGAAAGTCCTGCGCGCGGGCGGCGCAGGCTATCGTGGCTAGGGTGGCGAAAAGCAGCGCGCCTGCGCGGTTCATGGACGATCCTCCCGAATTCGCGACGCGCTTCGCGCGTTCGCCGTCACCATAACGAGCCGCGGCCGCGATGTCGCCCCTGTTTCTCTTGCGGCGGGCCGCGTCGCCGGTCTAGTTTACACCCGACGCGGGCCACGAGAATCCGCGGGGGGAGACGTCATGACCGACACATCTGCTTCATCGCGCGCCCGCGGCTTCGTGTTTCGCGCGTTGTCCGCCTTCGTCATGGTTTGCGCGATCCTGTTCCAATTCACGCGGGACGCGGCGGCGCAGGCCTGGCCCGCGAAGCCCGTGCGCGTCATCGTGCCTTTCGCGGCGGGCGGCTCGGTCGACGTCACCGCGCGCCGCGTGGCCGACTATTTGAGCAGGAAATTCGGACAGCAATTTTATGTCGAGACGATCGTTGGCGCGAGCGGCGCGACGGGCGCGCGCGCCGTCGCGAAGGCCGACCCGGACGGTTACACGCTGCTGTATGGAACGACGAGCGTCTTCGCCATCAATCCCGCGGTCAATCCGAACGTCGGCTACGATCCCGTCAGGAATTTCGTGCCCGTGGCGCGCACCTTCGACAGCGCGATGATGCTCGTCACGCATCCTTCCGTTCCCGTGAAGAACGTCGCCGAACTCATCGCCTGGGGCAAGGCCAATCCCGGCAAGCTCAACTTCGGTTCCGCGGGCATCGGCACGCCGATGCACGTCACGGGCGAAATGTTCAAGTTCATGACCGGCGTGCAAATGACCCATGTGCCCTACACGGGGGGGTCGCAGTCGATCGCGGACATCATGGGCGGCCACATTCAGGTCCTTTTCGAAAATCCGCTGCAACTCGTGCCGCTGGCGCGCGGCGGCGGCCTGAACATGATGGCGGTGACGGGCGAGACCCGGAACGAGCAGGCGCCGGAAGTCCCGACGCTGAAGGAAACCGGCCTCGACATCGTCGTGACGCTTATTTTCGGCTTCGCCGCGCCCGCCGGAACGCCGCAACCCATCGTGACGACGCTGAACAGCGCGATCAACGAAGCCTTGCGCGATCCCGAATTGCTGAAGAGCGTCGCCTCCTTCGGCGCCGAGGCGAAGCCCGGATCGCCCGAGGATTTCGGCAAGTTCATCGTCGACGAGTTGCGGCGCTGGAGCGAGGTGGCGAAGGCCGCGAAAATACGCGTCGAATAATCGCGCGCCGGAGCGACGCCGCGACGCATCCCGCCGCGCGCGGTCAGCCGCTATCGTCCAGCCAGTTCAGCCAGCGACCGGAGACATCATGCGACAGCCCGGACATCCGATCGCGACCCTGCCGCGCGAAATCGCGCCAGGGACGTGGTGGTTCAGCACCTGCCTCGACGTGCGCGACGGCGAACGAATGCTGCACAACCATAATTCCTGCTTTCTCGCGATCGGTTCGAAAAAAAGCGTTCTGATCGACACGGCCATGCCTTTCGGCTGGCCGCGCCTGCGCGAGGAAATCGGGCGCGCGCTCGGCGGGCGCCCGCTCGACTATGTGTTTCCGACCCATCCGGAATCCCCGCACATGGGGAACATCGAACCGTTGCTCGATCTCTACCCGCGGATGCAAATCGTCGGCGACCTGCGCAATTATCACCTTTATTTTCCCAAGGCGCTTTCGCGCTTTCGCACCCTGCGCGAGGGCGACGAACTCGATCTCGGCGACCGTCGCCTCGTGATGGCGCCCGCGATCGTGCACGATCTCCCCAACACGCTCTGGGCCTACGATCCGGATCGGCAAATCCTCTTCGTGGGCGACGCCTATCCCTACACGCACGAGCACGAGGGCGATCAGTGCGGCCTCTATTCCACGGAATTGCCGACGCCGATCCGGCCGGAGGACACGAGCACCGTCATCAGCCGCGCGCTCAACTGGGCGCGGCACGTCGACGCCACGCCGATCATCGACAAATTGCGCGCCTGGCTCGCGGCGCATCCGGTGCGGATCATCGCTCCCGCGCATGGCGGGGTCATCGTCAATCCCGAGGAAATCACCGACGTTTTCGAACGCGGCCTGCAACGCGCGAGGGGCCTCGCATGAGCCGGATCGAGACCATCGCCGACAACGTCGTCGCCCTATCCGATCTCGTCGCGATCGACGAACGGATCAGCTGGCACAGGCCGGGGCAGACGGGGTTCGAGCCCTACAACGAATACGTGATTCTCGCGGGCGAGAAGGCCCTGCTTTACGACACCGGCGTCGCCCTGCACGGCGATTCCCTGCTGCCGTCCCTGCGCGAGGTCGTCGGATCGCGGCAATTGCTGGTCTTCATCTCGCGCATCGAAATGGATTGCATCGGCAATCTCGGGCGGATTCTCGACGCCTGGCCAGGCACGCAGGTCGTCACCGCCAACGTCGTGCCCGTGACCGGCCTCGTTCATCCGCGCGATCGCTCGGCGCATCCCCCCGTCGTTCACATGGAAATGGGGAACACGCTCGGGGCCTTCGGCTTTCCGCATTTGCTGATCAACCAGGCGCCCATCCGGATGCTCGGCACGAGCTGGGTCTGGAACAGTCTCGCGCGCGTGCTGTTCACGACGGACTTTTTCTGCGGCGACATGCTGCGGAACGAAAACGAGAGCGTCGTCCGTCGCGCGGCCGACGACATGGAGTCTCCGCGCGGCATCCGGGACACGCTCGCGCGCAAGTTCGACTGGCTCGACATAGCGGTCATGGACTCGCTCGAACGCGACTGGAACGAGCTGTTCGGGCGGATCGCGCCGGACATCATCGCGCCCATCCACGGGCGCGTTCAAATGGGCCGCGGCCTCGCGGCGCGCGTCGTCGGCGATTACCGGCGCGCGCTGTTCGACGCCGGAAACATCTGACCGGCGCCCGGCCGCTTGCCTTCGCCGCGCGCGACGCTAACATGAAAGAAACAGCGCATCGCGCGCGGGAGGGAACATGTCAAGGCTGCCCGGTTTCCGTGACGACGCCATGACGCGCCGCGGCTTCCTCGCGGCCGCGGCGAGTTTCGCGGCCGGCGCGCCCGCGCTCGCCCAGGCCGCGCGCGTGACGCTGGGCATCACCAATTCCGTGACCGACGTTGGCTTCATGGTCGCGGACAAGCGCGGCTACTTCCGGGAGGAAGGCCTCGACGTGAAATTCGTCGAGTTCGATTCCGCGGCGCGCATGATCGCGCCCATGGCGTCGGGCGATCTCGACGTGGGCAGCGGCGCGGCCTCCGCCGGTCTCTACAACGCGGTGGCGCGCGGCATCGACATCAAGACGGTCGCCGGCAAGAACCAGACTCCGTTCGGGCGTTCCAGCCAGAAGCTGCTGGTGCGCAGGGACCTCATCGACAGCGGGCGCTACAGGACGCTCGCCGACCTCAAGGGCATGAAAATCGCCAATGTCGCGCCGGGCAGTTCGGCGACGGCGCTGATGATCAAAATCCTGGAGAAGGCCGGCCTCGCGCCCGCCGACATTCAGGAAGTCTACATGGGATTTTCCCAGCAAATCACCGCGCTCGAGAACAGGGCGGTCGATGCGGCCCTGCCGGCGGAGCCGCAGGCCACGGACGCGATCCTGCGCGGCGCGGTCAGCGCGCTGATCGACTACGAGGTCTTTCCCGATCACCAGATTTCCGTGGTGCTCTACTCCGGGGTTTTCATCCGCGAGAGGCCCGATGTTGGCAGGCGCTTCATGCGCGCCTTTCTGCGCGGCGTGCGCGATCACGAGGACAGCCTCGTCGATGGCAGGTTCGCCGGGGCGAAGGGCGACGAAATCATCAGGATTCTCGTCGAATACGGTCCGATCAAGAATGGCGAGGTCTACAAGTCCTTCGTGCTCAGCGCCTGCCCGCCCGATGGCGAGATCAACGTGGCGAGCCTGAAGGAAGATTTCGCGATCTTCCAGCGTCTCGGGTTGCTCGAGGGCAAGGTGACGGTCGAGCAGACGCTGGACCCCTCGTTCATCGAGGCCGCCCTGAAGGATCTGGGCCGTTACGCGCGCAAATAGATTTCAGGAACAGGTTCGGGGAGGAAAGCATGACGACAGACAGCGCTGCGCTGACGCTTCAGAAGGCCCACGTGGGCGTGATCGTTCCCGCCGTGAACCGCGTGTGCGAGCAGCAATTTCACGCCTACGCGCCGGCGACGCTTGGCGTGCACACGATGCGCGCCCGCATCGCGGGCAAGTGGAGCCGGCCCATCGAGGACCTCGCCGGCGAAATCCGCATGGCGACGGAATACCTGGCCGAATGCGGGCCCGATCTGCTCGTCTACAATTGCACGGCGTCCTCGATGAAGGAGGGTCCGGCGGGAGAGCGGCGCATCCTCGAGATCATGCGCGAAGTCGCCGACATCGAAGCCGTCTCGACGAGCGCCATGGTCAGCGAGGCTTTCACGGAGCTTGGCGTGAAGTCCGTCGTCGTGATTTCGCCCTATCCCAACAACAACGACATTCTCTCCTATCTGGAGACGACGGGAATCGACGTCGCGCGCAACGTGGCGCTCGGCCTGCCGGCCGCCGGATATGGCGCGGTGACGCCGGAGCGCTGGCGGGACATCGCGCGCGAGAACGACGTGAAGGAGGCCGACGCCATCTTCCTGTCCTGCGCGGCGACCACGCAAATCGAGGCCGTGGCGGCGATCGAGGCGGAGCTCGGCAAGCCCGTGGTCAACAGCAATCAGGCGGTTCTGTGGGGGTGCCTGAAACGGCTGCGGCCCAAACTCGGCCCGCTCGCGCCCATGCCGCATCTGGGCAGCCTGATGAAGAGCCTCGAACGTGACGGGGCGCGGAACTGACATGACGAAAACGCGCCGGACGATTCTGAAGCTCCTGGGCGCCGGCGCCGTGGTCGGCCCGGCGCGCGTGGTCGCGCAGCAGGGCTATCCCTCGAGGCCCGTCAAGATCATCGTGCCCTATCCCGCGGGCGGCCCCTACGACGGCATTCCCCGGATCGTCTCGCAATACCTGAGCGAAAGGCACGGCTGGTCCGTCGTCATCGAAAACCGCGCCGGCGCCAGCGGCCTCACGGGCGTCATGGCGGCGAAACAATCGGCGCCGGACGGCTACACGCTCGTCGTCACCACGTCGAGCACGCACGGATCGGCGCCCGCGCTGAAGAGTTCGCTTCCCTACGACCCGTGGAAAGATCTCGCGCCGGTGACGCTGCTGGCGGACGCCTTTCTCGTGGCGCTCGTGCGCAAGGACGTGCCCGTGACGTCCATCGGCGAACTCGTTTCTCTCATCCGCGCGAAGCCGGGCGAACTCAATTACGCGAGCGGCGGCTACGCCTCGCAACATCACCTCGCTTCCGCGATGATGCTCCAGCAGTCGGGACTGAAGCAGGACGACGCGAAGCACGTGCCCTTCACAGGTCTCGCCCCGGCGCTTTACGCCCTGATCGGCGGCAACGTCGATTTCATGATCACGACGACGGGCGCCGCGGCCCAGTACATCGACCGGGGCGACCTTCGCGCGCTCGCCGTGACGAGCCCCAAACGCTCGCCGCGGTTCCCGGACGTTCCGACCATGGCGGAAAGCGGATTTCCCGGTTTTCAGGTTCTCGCCTGGTGCGGGCTGGCGGCGCCAGCGGGCACGCCCGAGCCGATCCTCGCGCTGTGGAACCGGATGGCGAACGAGGCCCTCTCCGATCCCGGCGTCGCGCGCAAGATCGCCAGCCAGGACTACGAGCCGCGCGGCGGAACCGCCGCCGCCTACACGGACTTCTTTTCAAGGGACATCGAGCAATATCGCCGCCTCGCCGAGGCGACCGGTTTGAAGGACGATTGAACGGCGCGGGGCCCGCGCCAACGGAGGACACGATGGACGACAAGAGCCCGACGCGTGATTTCACGCCATTCGGCGACAACAAGCCGCTTTCGACCGAGAGCGACACGCGCGAGACCCTGCGCAACGCCGCGAAATATCGCGACGCGAAAAAATACAGCGACTATTTCATCGTCGACCTCGACACTCATCATTACGAGACGAATTCCTGGACGGAAATCGTCGATTTCATCGAGGATCCGGTGCTGCGCGCGGAGGCGCAAAGCTTCAAGCGGCATCCCGACAGCCGCCTGGGGCCGGTGCTCTACCACGCCAACGGCGGCATGTTCTCCCAGAGCGTCAGCGGCCGCATCACCCATTCGAACCTGACGCCGGGCGAAAAGCTGGATGACAAAAGCGTCCACGCCGACATCGTGCCGCTGCGCCGCGCCATGGATTCCTTCGGCATCGACCGCATGATCCTGTTCCCCAACGCGCTCTTGCAGGTGGGCACGCATCCGCACGTCAAGACGGAGGTCAACCTCGCCTTCGCCTACGCGAAATTCCTCACCGAGATGGTGCTTCCGGGCGATCCGCGCCTCAAGACGATGGCGCTGTTGCCCTTCAACGATCCGGACGCCTGCGTCCGCATGATTGAAATGTACGGCGATCATCCTTCCGTCGTCGGCTTCACCATCACCAGCGCGCGGTTCAATCCGGTGCATGACAATCGCTACATGCGAATTTACCGCATGCTGGAAGAACGAGGAATTCCCCTCAGCTTCCACGCCGGGTTCAACTGGAGCGATGGCTACATGAGCCAGCTCGACCGGTTCATTTCCATGCACGCGCTCTCTTTCGTGCTCTGCAACATGGTGCATCTGACGAACTGGGTGCTCAATGGCCTGTGCGAGCGATTCCCCAAATTGCCGGTCGTCTGGATCGAATCGGGGCTCGCCTACATTCCCTTCCTGATGCAGCGCCTCGACAACGAATATCTCATGCGCCAGTCCGAGGCGCCGCTGCTCAGGAAGCTCCCGAGCGACTACATGCGCGACATGTTCTATTGCTGCCAGCCCATGGAGCGTTCCAACACGAAGCTCTTGCAGGCGACGCTGGAGGCGATGAACGCGGAGACGCAACTTTTGTTCGCCTCCGACTGGCCGCACTGGGATTTCGACGCGCCCTCGGTCATCACCGACCTGCCGTTCCTGTCGGAACAGGGCAAACGCAACATCCTCGGCGAAACCGCGCGCCGCATCTACCGCAAGCTCTGACCGCGCGCCCGAATCCGGAGAAGACAAGACATGTCCGAAATATACGTCGAAGACGCCGACAGGATGCGGCATGGCGACCGGCGCCTGATCACCGACGGCCGCCTCGAAATCGGGGTGTTTCGCGTGGGCGACGCCTTCCACGCCTTTCTGAATTCCTGCCCGCACCAGGGCGGGCCGGTGTGCCAGGGAAAAGTGATGCCGCGCGTCGAGGAGCATCTCTCGCCGGGAAAGGAAAGCCTTGGCATGGATTTTTCGAAGGACGAGTTTCACCTCGTTTGCCCCTGGCACGGATACGAGTTCAAGTTCGAGACGGGAGCCCATCCCGGCTCCCCGTCGACGCGAATTCGCCGGTTCCCAACGAAGGTCGAGGGAGGCAAGGTTTATGTCGTGGTCTGAGGACGACACGCGGGCGCTGCGCGAGCTTTGCGCGCGGCTCGACGCGAAATGCGCGGAGCAGGAGACGGCCGACGTTCCGGACGAACTCGTCACCGCGCTCCTGACCAGCGCGACCTCGCTGTTCCGCGCGACGACCCACGAAGGCGGGCGCTCCATCCCGGCCTTCGCGGAATCCTCGGCGGTGCCGGCGACGTCCGTGGTCGTCGCCGTCAGCGCCATGCTGCGCGCGGTCAACATGAATCCGTTCGACCTCTCCATGTGGTTCAACAGGCCGCTTCCGATGGAGCGGCCGGGCGGCTGAACCACGGGCGGGAAAGAGACGGGAGCGCCGGCGCCAGGGCGAATGGTCGCTCGCGCCGCGCGCCGCGCGAGCTTGTCGCGGGCGCGCGAACGCGCCAGATTGGCGCCGGGGAAGGCGCGTCCTTCCGGACAATCGAAAACAAGCCCCAGGGCTTCACGGGAGACTGAAATGAGTGGTATCGGCGCTTCGCCCATCGAAGGCATCACGATGGTGCCCTATGGCGAGGACTTTCCGGAAATTCGCGAATCCATCCGCTCCATCTGCAAGAATTATCCGGGAGCCTACTGGCGCGAACTCGAGGACAAGGGCGAGCATGGCGAGGAGTTCGTTCGCGAAATCACCGAGGCCGGCTATCTCTCCGCGCTGATTCCCGAGGAATATGGCGGCGCGGGCCTGCCGCTGCGCGCCGGCGGCGTGATCTTCGAGGAAGTCAACGCGTCCGGCTGCACCTCGGGCGACATCCGCGCGCAAATGTACATGATGAAAATGCTGGTGCGTCACGGCACCGAGGCGCAGAAGAAGAAATATCTGCCGGACATTTCGGCGGGCAAGCTGTCCTACCAGTCCTTCGGCGTCACCGAGCCGACGACCGGGTCGGACACGCTGAAACTCAAGACCCGCGCCGTCCGCGACGGCAACCATTATGTCGTCAACGGCCAGAAGATCTGGACCTCCCGCGCGCGCAACTCCGATCTGATGACGCTGCTGGTGCGCACGACGCCCGCCGACAAGGTGGAGAAACGCACCGACGGCCTGTCCGTGTTGCTGGTCGATATTCGCGAGTCCGTCGGCAAGGGCATGACCATCCGTCCCATCGAGACCATGGTCAACCACCAGACCAACGAGGTCTTCTACGAGGACCTGCGCGTGCCCGTGGAAAACCTGATCGGCGTCGAGAACAAGGGATTCCGCGTCATTCTCGATGGAATGAACTCCGAGCGCATTCTCGTCGCGCACGAATCCATCGGCGACTGCCGCTTCTTCATCAACAAGGCGGTCAACTACGCGAAGGAACGCGTCGTCTTCGGGCGTCCCATCGGCCAGAACCAGGGCATCCAGTTCCCGCTGGCGCGCTGCTACTCGAACTATCGCTCGGCGGAGCTGATCGTGCGCACCGCCGCGGCGCTGTTCGACGAGGGAAAACCCTGCGCCGAGCAGGCCAACATGTCGCGCCTGCTGTCGTCTGAGGCCGCGTGGGAATCCGGCGAGGCCTGCATGCAGACCCATGGCGGCTTCGCGGTCGCGCGCGAATACGACATCGAGCGCAAGTGGCGCAGCGCGCGCGTGCAGCGCATCGCGCCGATTTCGACGAACCTCATCCTGGCCTATATTGGCCAGCACGTGCTCGGCTTGCCGAAATCCTACTGAGGCGCGGCCTCGCGCGCCTTCGCCCTCGCGCGAAGCCCGTCGAGGCCGCCGCCCTTCATCACCGAGCCCGGCAGCGGATGGCCGACAATGTCCTCCGCCAGCCGCGCGCAATCGACGAGGGCCTCGAGATCAACGCCGGTCTCGATGCCCATTTCGTGGCACATGAACACGAGATCCTCGGTGCAGACGTTGCCCGCGGCTCCGGCGTGTCCGGCGAAGGGACAGCCGCCGAGGCCGCCGACGGAGGAATCGAAGCGGCGCACGCCCATTTCGAGGCCCGCGAAGGCGTTCGCGATTCCCATGCCGCGCGTGTCGTGCAGATGCAGCGCGAACTCGACGTCCGGAAACTTCGCGCGCGCCGCGCCGAGCACGCGCTTGATCGAGAGCGGCGTCGCCCAGGCCATGGTGTCGGCGAGCAGAATGTAGCGCAGCGAAATTCCTTGTTCGGCGGCGAGGTCGAGATGTTGTCCGACGAGGTCGACGACGCGCGCCGGCGGAATGTCGCCTTCGAAATTGCAGCCAAAGGCGGCCATGATTCCGCCGCGCTCGACCTCGATTCCGCGATCCTTGTAGAGGGTCACGATCTCGTGTTGCGCCTGAAGCTGGGCTTCCGGCGTGCGGTTCTGGTTGCGCTTCAGAAACGTTGGCGACGCCGAGAGGATCGTGGTTCCCTTCACGTCGATGACGCCCGTCGCCAGCGCGCGCTCGAAGCCCTGCGTGTTCAGCCAGAGCGCCGAATAGGTCACGCCGGGCCGTGGCGTGACGCCGCGCGCGACCTCCTCGGCGTCCGCCATGCCGGGCACCGCCTTCGGGCTGACGAAGGACACGATCTGCATGTGATCGACGCCTGTTTGCGAAAGGCGATCGATCAGCTCGATCTTGCGCTTCGTCGGAATGAAGTTTTTCTCGAACTGAAATCCCTCGCGGGGACCTTCTTCCTGAATCAGGACGCGTTTCGGAGTGTCGCTCAACGTGCTTTCCTTCCTCGCGCGCTCCGCGCGCTCGTTGTCGCGGCGCGATTGTATGGCGTCGGCTCGCGATTGCAATTGCATTTTCTCGCGACTAGGCTGCCTCCCGTCGCGCGACGCGCGCGGCGTTCATGAATCGAAGACCAGGAGGATCGTCGTTCGCGAATGGGCATTGAACTCGTCAAGTTGAGAAAGACGTTCAACGGCCACGCGGCGATCGAATGTCTGGACGTGTCGGTCGGAGCGGGCGAGATGCTCGTGCTGCTGGGACCGTCGGGTTGCGGCAAGACGACGACGATGCGATGCGTCGCCGGCCTCGAAAATCCCGATAGCGGGCGCGTCGAGATCGGCGGACGAACCGTGTTCGACGACCGGACCGGCGTCAACGTGCCCATCAATCAGCGCAACACCGGAATGGTCTTCCAGTCCTACGCTATCTGGCCGCACATGACCGTGGCGGAGAACGTGGCTTTTCCGCTCGTGATGGCGCGCTGTTCGCGCGGCGAAATCGACGCGCGCGTCAAGGAAATTCTGTCCCTTGTCGGCCTCGACGGCTTCGCCGACCGTGGCGCGAGCTATATGAGCGGCGGGCAGATGCAGCGCGTCGCCCTGGCGCGCAGCCTCGTGAGCCGTCCCGCCGTTTTGTTGTTCGACGAACCCCTGAGCAATCTCGACGCGCGGCTGCGCGATCATTTGCGCGTGCAACTGCGCGAAATCCAGACGCGGCTCGCGATCACCAGCGTTTACGTCACGCATGACCAGCGCGAGGCGCTCGCCGTCGCCGACCGCATCGCCGTGATGCGGCGCGGCTCCATTTTGCAGATCGACGATCCCGTGTCGATCTACACCAATCCGCGCACGCGCACCGTCGCGGACTTTCTCGGCTACAGCAACATATTCCCGGCCTCGGAGGGACGCGTCGCCGGCGCGGGCTTCGAGGTCGCGCTCGCCGGCGGGCATCGTCTCGTGGCGTCGCGCGCGCCCGCTTCGCCGGCCGGCGCCCTGTTCGCCTGCGTGCGGCCGGAGGATCTGCGCGTGCGGGCCGCGGAGACGAGCGCGCGCTGTGCGGTCAACGCCATCGCGGGCGAGGTGCTGCTCGGCAGCTTCATGGGCAATTACATCCAGTATCGCGTTCGCGTCGCCGGCGGCGCGGTGTGGGACGCTTTCGACCCGGACATCGCCAATCGCGTCGCGATCGGCGAGCGCGTCACGATGGAAGTCCCGCCCGAAAACGTCCTCCTGCTTCCGGAGTGACGCCATGACCTCGCATCGCCCGCCGGTCGCGCGCGCCGCCCTTCGTCTCCTGATCCCGGCGACCCTGTTCGCCGTGCTCGGGATTCTCGTCGTCGCTCCGTTCGGGATGCTCGTCTTCGCGTCCCTCGCGACGAAGCTGCCGTTTTCCGGTGAGGCCGGCGTCGCCTTCACCCTCGCCAATTATCAGGCGCTGTGGACTCCCGTGATGGGCGCCGCGCTCGTCAACACGATCATCGTGTCGCTGGGCGGCGCGGCTCTCGCGATGATCTTCGGCTGCGGCATGGCCTGGCTCGTCGCGCGCACGGACATTCCCTGCAAGCCGCTCGTGCATGTCGCGGGCGTCATGCCGCTGTTCGTGTCGCTGCTCGTGGCCGCTTTGAGCTGGTCGCTGCTCGGCGCGGGGCGAACGGGCTACATCAACGTGGTGCTCGAGGGCGTCGGCCTGCCGTTCCGCGTCAACATGCAGTCCCTGACCGGCATCGCCATCGTGCACGGTCTCTATTACGCGCCCTATCCCTTCATCTTTCTGTTCGGCGCGCTGAATCTCGTTCACCCCGACATGGAGGAGGCGGCGGCGGTGCATGGCGGCGACGTGCGGCGCATTCTCGGCCACGTCACCTTTCCGCTCGTCAAGCCGGCGCTGCTGGGCTCGCTGATCCTCGTCGTCGTGCTGATGGCGGAGGAGTTTCCGGTGCCGCAAATCCTCGGCGCGCCCGTGGGAATCGAGACCCTGTCGATCCGCGTCTTCAAGCTGATCGGCCGGGTGCCGTCTTTGCCCAACCAGGCGGCGGCGGTGAGCATCGTGCTGACGGCGATGGTCTGCGTTCTCGTGTTCACGCAACATCGCGTCCTGCGTGGCCGCGACTATCGCACGGTGACGGGCAAGGGCGCGCAATCGCGCCCCGTGCATCTGGGCCGCCTGCGCTGGTGCGCCACGGGCTTCGTCGCCCTCTATGCCTTCGTCGCGATCGTCCTGCCGTTGTTCGCGCTCGCGCAGGGCGCGCTGCGCAGCAATCTCTACGTGCCGAACATGGCCGCGCTGTTCGATCTCTCGCAATTCAGCGCCGGGCGCCTCGTCGAGGCGTTCGAAAGCCGGACGGTGCGCGACGGGCTCGCCAACAGCCTGCTGGCGGGTGTGTCCGCCGCGGTTCTTGGCTCGGTGTTCTTTTTCATTCTCGCCTGCGTCGTCCACCGGACCTCGCTGCCGGGACGCAAGCACCTCGAATATGTCGTCATGGCGCCGGTCGCGGTTCCCGCCCTCGTGATGGGCATGGGCATTCTGTGGACCTGGCTCGCGATTCCCCTGCCGGTCTATGGCACGATCTGGATTCTGATCCTCGCGTTTCTCACGCGCTTCATGCCACAGGGCTATCGCGCGGTGTCGTCGAGCGTCGCGCAGATTCACGACGATCTCGGTCACGCCGCGCTGATCGCCGGGGCGACGCCCGCGCGCATGGCGTGGGAGATCATTCTGCCGCTGGCGCGCGGCGGCGTCGCCGCGTCGTTCTTCCTGATGGTGGTGCTGGGAATGCGCGAGCTCACGGCGTCGCTGTTTCTCTACAACACCGACACGCGGCTGCTCTCCATAGTGATCTACGAAAATTACGAGAACGGCGACTGGGGCTCCGTGGCCTCGATCAGCTTGATCTACACGGCGGCGCTCGTGTTGTTGACCCTCGTTGGCCAGCGCTGGATGCGCGCGCGTCCCTGACGTTGGGTGAAAGGAGACCGGAACATGCGATCTTTTCTGAAACGGGCCGCGGCGGCGGCCTGCGCCGGCCTCGCGATGGCGTGCGGGGTGGCGCGGGCGCAAGACCGGGCGCTTGTCTTCGACGGCGAGGAAGTGGCGGGCGCCAGCCTGTTCGCCGCGGCCAGGCGCGAGGGCAAGCTTTTGATGTACAGCGCCGTCGCCGGCGACGCCCTCAAGGTCATCGTCGACGCGTTCCAGGCCGACACGGGCATTCGGGTCGAGGTCGTGCGCCTTGTGTCGGAACGTCTGTTCCAGCGGGTGATGGCGGAACATTCGACGGGCCGGCTCGCGGCTGACTACATCGATCTCACGGACTTGCCGCTGGTGAAGGAGCTCGTGACGAAGGGCGTGCTGAACCGCCCTTACAAGTCGCCATTCTTCAACGAGATTCCGGCGGAAGTGAAGGAGGCGGACGGGCGCTGGTACGCCTTCTACCGGCCGGTGTCGTCGATCGGCGTGAACTCGGCCATGGTGAAGGAGGCCGACCAGCCGCGGCGCTGGAGCGATCTTCTCGATCCGAAATGGAAGGGCAGGATCGGCCTGCAAACCATCGACGTGGGCGGCAGCGCCTTCACGCTCAATCTGTTCTGGCGGGATGTCTACGACAAGGATTTCTGGAGCAAGCTCGCCGCGCAGAAACCGCGGATTTATCCCGGCGTCGCGCCGGCCATCACCGACATGGTGCGCGGCGAGGTCAGCGTTGTCGCGCTCGGCTCGCCGCCGCTCGTCGTGCAAATTTCACAGGGAGCGCCCGTGCGCGTGATCTTCCCGGAAGACGGGCTGCCGAGTTTCCCCGTGTCCGGCGGCATTCCCGTTTCCGTGAAAAATCCCAACGCAGCTCAATTGCTGGTCAACTGGCTGACCAGCAAGCGCGGCGGAATCGCCATCGGCAATTCCGGAGCCTATCCGGCGAACCGCGGCGCGGTCGCGCCAAGGGCGGGCGGCGTCGCCTTTCCGCCGGCGGACAAGGTCTGGAACGTCGACGTGGACCAGTGGGAAAAGCGCCGCGTCGGCTACAGCGAGGACTGGCGCACGACTTTCGGCCAGAATTGAGAGGAAGCAACAAAGTCATGACAACCGCGAGCGAAAAAGAACACGTCCTGTCGATTTCGATCGAGAACCGGATTTGCGTACTGAAACTCGACCGTCCGCACCGGCGCAACGCTCTCTCGGAACAATTGCAGGGGGAATTGCGCGAGGCGGTGCTCGACGCCGATCGCGACCCCGACGTGTCGCTGATCGCGATCACCGGCGCGGGCGACGAGGCCTTTTGCGCCGGCGCGGACCTGAAGGAAATGCGCGAGCGCGACCAGGGCGTCGGCCACGCCTATCGCGGGCCGCTGCACCGGCAGGAGCGCACGATCATGGAGGTGCTGCTCGACTCGCGCAAGCCGACGCTCGCCATCGTCAACGGCCCGGCGATGGCCGGCGGCGTCGAACTGGCGCTGGCCTGCGACCTGCGAATCGCCGTCGACACCGCTGTTTTCGCCGTGCCCGAGGCGCGCCGCGGCATGGGCGCGCATTTCGCCTCCGTGATGCTGCCGCAACTCGTCCCGCCGGCCATCGCGATGGAATGGCTTTATACTGGTCGCAACGTGCCGGCGCGCGAGGCTGAACGCTGGGGGCTCGTCAATCGCCTCGTGGCGAAGGCGGACCTCGCGGCGGAAGCGGCGGCCTTCGCCAGCGAAATCGTGGCTTCGGCGCCGCTGTCGCTGCAGAAAATGAAGCTGACCTACCGCAAGACGCAGGGCCTGCCGCCCGCCGCGGGGCTGCGTCTCGACGTGGGCCCCGATCCCTACACGTCCGAGGACCGCAAGGAGGGCATTCGCGCCTTCCTCGAGCGCCGGGCGCCGGTCTGGAAGGGGCGCTGACGCGCCCGCCGGCCGCGGCGCGTTCCCTCACGGAGCGTCGCCATCGGACGGAGGTTCGTTGCAATTGCCGCATCTCGCGCATTTCACCACGACGTCGAGGACGTCGCGGTTGTGGACGGATTCGAGGAGAACCGTGCCGCACGACCCGCACCGGTAGGAATTCCGGCCGATGCCCTTGATCGCCGGTCCGATGAAAAAGGGCTCGAGGATCGATTTGGCGCCGTGGACGGGAGGGTCGACGACAACCATCGTTTGATGCGCCATGTTGTGAATCCGGGTCGGGTTGTATCGTCGTGAAAACGCTGGAATGAGATGGACTCTGGGACTGGCGAGGTGAAATAATGATGACTTCCGATTATTGTCGGCGGGACGCCGCGAAAATTGATCGCTTCAAGGTTACTGTTTTTCTCCCGGGCGGACTTCGGCGAATGGCGGAATGAATCCCCGGGCGCGCGACACTGGCGGCGGCCGGCGTCGAATCCGCGTTGATCGGACGTCCGATTGAAGCCGTGATGTTCATGGTGCCGCCACCCCGGCCCGAACGGGGGACCTCTAGATCCACAATGTCAATTTCCGCCTGTTAACGCCGTTTAGGGCTATTCCACAACGTTCCATAAATCCGCTATTTTACTCGAATTTTAGCATTTATCCTCGCATATTCGTTCCGCGCCATTCCTGCCGTTTGATTTACGGTGGGGACTCGGTGGCTATTCGGTGGCGATGCGGGCGGGCAATATGGGTGGTCTGAAACTTTCGAAGCGCACGGTTGAAGGGCTTCAGCCTGGACCATCTCCCTTCATTGCTTGTGACGTGGATTTGAAGGGGTTCGGCTGCCGCGTCACGCCGACGGGCGCGAAGTCGTGGGTTGTCGTGGACTACTTCCGGTTTGGTGGACAAATCCCGGCCTCACGCCGCGGCGGTTTCGAACGCCTCGGGACTGACGCCGCCGAGATGGCTTTGACTGCGGGTTCGGTTGTGGAAGACCTCAATGCAATCGAACGCATCGGCTCGGGCGAGGTCTCGGGTGTTGTAGATTCGTTTGCGGATGCGTTCCTTCTTCAGACTGCCGAAGAATGATCCCGCAACGGCGTTGTCCCGGCAATTGCCGCGTCTGCTCATGCCCGGCTCGAGGTTTTGGGCCCGGCGGAAACGACGGAAGTCATCGCTGCCATATTGGCTGCCCTGATCCGAATGCACGATGACAGGCCGGTCGGGTTTCCAGCGCCACACGGCCATCGACAGCGCATCCAATACGAGCTCTCGGGAAAGGCTTGCCTTCATCGACCAACCGACGAGCTTCCGGGCATGGAGGTCGAGCGCCGCCGCCAGATACAGCCAGCCCTGCCCTGTGCGGGTACAGGTGATATCGGTCACCCGGACCTTGTTGGGCGTATCGACGGTGAACTCGCGCCGCGGATGGTTCGGCGCGATAATCGAAGGACGCCCCGCGATCGTGCGAGGCGACTTGTAGCCGCGCACAGCCTTGATCTTGTGTGCCCGCATGACGCGCTCGACACGATGCAGGCCGCGGCGCTCTCCGACTTCCCGCGGATCGCCGAACACGCGTCGGGCGCCATGGACGCCATGACTGGCGGCATGGGAGTGACGGATCAGATCCAGCAAACGGGCGTCTTCCCCCGCGCGATTGGAAACGGACTCCCGAAGCCATTCATGGAAGCCGGCGCGGGCGACGCGCGGCGCGCGGCACATCAGCGTGACGGGATATTCCGCCCGATGTTCAATCATGAAGCGGTGCCTCACTCGGGCTCCCCGGCAAGGTTCCGCGCGGCCTTTTTCAGGAGATCGCGCTCCTCTTCCACCCGCCGCACCTGAGCCCGCAGGCGGAGGATCCCGCGCTTCGCTTCAAGCAGCTCTTTCGATTGCTGTCCGGATTTGTCCGGAGAAGCAGCCTTGACCCATTTGTACAAGCTGTGCGCAGAGACGCCCGGACGAGCGGCCACATCCGGCACGCCGTATCCGCGATCTCTTGCCTGCTTGACGGCTTCTTCCTTAAATTCCGGGGTAAATCTCTGTGTACTCACAAGCTGCCTCCTATGCGCAAAGGACAGGCGAGGCTTGTCTACCGGACCGGGGCAGGCCAGCGCCAGCCAGCGGGGAGATCGACTATCCCGCCTTCGCTTCAGGCTATCCCCGCAGCAGCGCGAGGAATTCATGCGGGCGCCATTGAATCACTCGACCTCAATATGAATCGTCTGAGATACGCCAGGCTGCAAGGGAAGCCGCAACTGAAATTGATGCGCGCCCTTTGTGACGGGCCAATAGACTGGCTTGTCGGGGTCGGAAACCGCAAACGGCGCTCCATCGACATACCAGACGACTTGCGGCGGGCGGGGTTCCACGACGGCCTTCAGTGCGATGCGCGATGAACCGGGAGGCCGGTCGGGGCTGATCCAGACGCGGCTGTTGTTGTCGGGGGACGTGATCGTCAGGCGCGGCGCTGCGTTGATCTCCGGTTCTCCGGCAACCCGATAACCCGCCGCGGTCGCCCAGGCGCGGTGCGCGGCAGGCATTTTGATGGCATCGCGCTGATCGCTCGTTTTGTCGCCAGGTTGAAAGCGCTCCTGCGGCGGTGGAATTTCATTCGGCCGCAACCACTCCGTCAGTGTCTGTCCGCAGTCGCCGTTGCCGCGCTTGCCGCCGAAAACACAAAGTTCCACCGGCACGCGGCCTTCCGGGGGTGGAAAGCCGGAATCGTCGAGATCGCCGGCACGCGTCCCATGCAATTGCAACAGGATCGCATGGGTCAACCGCGCCACCGAGCCGCCGCCGCTGAGCTGCGTCATCGTGCCGGCGTCGCCTCTTCCAAGCCAGACTCCGACGATGTATCTGCGCGACCACGCGATAGTCCAGGCGTCGCGATAACCTTGCGACGTGCCGGTTTTCAAGGCGACCGCGAACGGGAACTCACTTGGACCGTAGCGCGGGAAACTCGGCAGCCGCGCCATCGGGTCTGCGAGAAACGAGGTGATGAGCCGAGCGGTATCTACGGAAAGTACACGCACCGGCTCCCGCTGCGTCTGTCCCTGCGCCCAGACGAGGTCCATCATGCGGCCATCTTCGGCCAACGCAGAGTACGCGCGGACAAGACGCTCCAGCGTCGTCGGCAGCGATCCGATTGCCATGGACAGGCCGAAACTGTCCGCCGGAACCGTCTGATCATGAAGCCCGAGCGTGTGCAGGAACCGAAATGCGTTGTCGAGTCCGGAGGCGCGCAAGAGATTTGTCGCGGGTACATTGCGGGAATTGGCCAGCGCCTGCCGGGGCAACATCGGACCAAGGAAATGGCCGTCTGCGTTATTGATGAGCGACGCGCCTTCGGGCAAGTCGGCCAGGATGTCTGCCGGCGTAATGACGCCGCGCTCGAGCGCCAGCGCGTAAATGAAAGGCTTGAGCGTGCTGCCGGGCGACCTCTGCGCGCGGCTGAAATCGAGAGCGCCTGCGTGACGATCGTCATAAGAATTGGAACCGAGATCGGCGACGACAGCGCCCGAGCCACGATCCAGTACGATGGCGGCGACCTGTTCGGCGCCCGAATCGCGCCAGGCGTTCAGGTAACGTTGCGCCAGCTTCGTGACGTTCGACTGCACGTCGAAGTCCAGCGTCGCGAAGATGCGCGGATTAAAAGGCGATGCGGGCCGCAGTTTTCCCTCACGCACCAGCGCTTCGTATCGCAACACGATGTGCAGCGCATCCGGCCGGCGCGGAGTCTGCGGCGGCGGAAGAGCGCTCAACTGACGGTGCGCCAGCGCGAGTTCCGTTGTGTTGATGACTCGCTGGCGCGCCAGTTCTTCGAGCATGCGGTGACCGCGCTGTGTGGCGCGCGCGAGACCCTCCGGCTTCAGGGGATTCATGCGGGTCGGCGATTGCGGAATGGCTGAGAGGAGCGCGATTTCCGCCCAGCTCAGATCATCGACCGGCTTGTCGAAATAGAATCGCGCCGCATGCGCGATACCGTGGCTCCCATTGCCGTAAGGCGTGAGGCGTAAATAATGCGCGAGCAATTCCTGGCGACCGTATCGCAGCGTGAGGCCGACCGCGATGACCGCTTCGCGCGATTTGGCCATCATGGTGCGATCTGTCGGATGCTGCATGCGAGCAACCTGCATGGCGATCGTGGAAGCGCCGGATCGCCGCCTGCCGCGCAGATTTCCGAAGGCGGCGCGCGTGATGGCGATTGGATCGACGCCCGCATGGATCCAGAACCGATGATCCTCGAGCGCGAGCGTTGCGCGCGCCACCCGGTCCGGCAATTCGCGTAGTGGCCAATAGCCATAATCGACGCGACGAACGCCATCAGCCTCCATCGGCGCCTCATCGCCGATTTGCGTCAGAAATACTCCATGCCGGTCATAGACGATTGGCGAGGGCGCAGGCGATTTCAGAACGATGTCGTCACGCAGGGAAGCCGCGAAGGATGCGACGCCGACCAGCGTCGCAATGCCCACAAGGGTCGTGGCGATCCGCCGTTTCACGAACGCGCACTCACCGTGTGACCACGATGCGCAGCCCGGCGCTCGCCCCGTAAAGACCGGCGCGGTACATGGTTTCGACTTCGCCTTGCGGCTGCGTGAAACTGCCGGCGACCTGACCGCGTGTCCGGAACGTGAAGCTGTAATTGCCTTTTGGCAACGAGTCATAGGCGTAGAATACGCGATCGTCTCCGAAGCTCGTCCATGTCGGTGCGCGCGTGGGTCCGGCGGACGGCGTCGCCTCCGCGGGTGCGGTAGCCAGATTGGGATTGAGCGGCTCGAGTCCCGCCGCCAGCGGCAACGAAATCGCCACGTGGGTGCGGTCTTCCGGAACAGTGACCTCGGCCGTTTCTTCGATCACGTCGCCAACCGCAATGTGAATGGCGCCATCGGGGCCCGGCGCGAGCTGCTCCGGAGGCCCGTTGCCGATGCGTGACAGCCGTCGTGTGATCACGAATCCCAGTGCGATCGCGGGCGCGCGAGAACCGGACTCCGTGGGCTGATACCGGGTTTCCACCAGCGCGATCACCGGCGCGGCGCCGCCATTGTCGATGCGCAATAGCGTCGGATCGCTTTCCCTGGTGCGCAGGATTGGAGCATCACCCGTCAAAGCCAATCGCAGTGAATTCGCACCATGCGAGAGAACCAGCGGCAGAGCGGCTGATGGCCGTTTCAGCACGTCCGCCAGCGCGCGGATCGCGGCGGCATTGGCGTTGGTCGAGCCCCATCCCGAGCCGTCCCCAAGACGCAGCAGGCCGTCGCGCAATACCGTCAGCCGATCATCGTCCGGCGTCGCTGTGGCAATCGCGCGGGTGATTTCCGCGAGGCTTCGGGTTTCGGACGGCAGGATCAAGTCGTTGCCCCCATCTGCGGCTAGGCCGGCGTAATAGGGCTTGCCGTCGCGCGCCAGAATTTTGACCCGGCTCCACAGCGTTTCCGTCAGTTCCTTCAGCAGGCGGTGATCCTCGCCCGGCAGATGCGCGACAGCGGAGGTTACTTGCGCGACCGAAGCGTTCGGCATGGATTGCGCGCGGCGGCTCAGTTCGGCCAGATAGGCGGAGTCGAGCTTGTCGCCCTCGGCGAGTGCGGTCAGCGCTTCGACACGCTCGCGCAGCTCTTCGCCGGACAGCAATCGCGCATAGTCCGAACGTAGTGACAGCTTCAGCACGTTGGCGAGACGTTCGAGCAAGGTCTTGTCGACGGGTTCACCAGCTTTTTCGGCGGCGACGGCGAATCGATAGGCCCATGCGGTCAGCGAAACATTGCCTCGCGCCTTGGGCCAGTAGGCCACCAGCCCGTCCCCGTCGATGCTTTGCGAGATCGCCCGCAGCGTGTTGCGCACGTCTCCCGCGAGCCGCTGATCCAGACCAGAGGCTGCAAGGATGGGCAGAAACGGCTTCAGCGCCAGAGTCGCTGACGCGAGCGAGATGCGCTGCTCGGTGCAGGCGTAAGGATAGCGCGCCAGATAGTCGAGGCCCGCGACGATTTTCACGATCGCCGGATCTGCCGCCAGCGTCACATTGCGCTGGAACGAACCGGGCCGGAAGCTTTCGGTCACAGCCGCGACGCTCGCATTGCCGCGCTCCGGAACATCGACAAGTTCATTGTAGCGCACCACCGGGCGGTCGGGACGAACCGGCAGATCAATCTGCACGTTGTCGCTGGCGCGATCGGCGTCGCGTTGCAACGAGAAGCGCAAACGCACTTGTTCGAGGCCCGGCGCCGGTTCGCGCACCGTGACGGGAAACTCAATGCGGGCCGGACGGTTCTGCTGCCACGCGAGTCTTTGTTCGCCAGCGCCGCCGAGCGTCAAACCGTCCGCCGCAAGCGTCGCGCGTCCGGCGCCGCCAGCGCCTTCGACCACCCGGCCTATGAGGCTGGCGTCGAATGTGTCGCCGGGACGAACGAAACGCGGCAAGGCGGGCTGAGCGACAAGTTCCTGGCGCACCAGTAATTCTCCGGTCGCGAATCCGAAACGGTCCGGACCGCTGATCGCTTTGGCGCGCAGTTTGAAGACAGTCAATGAATCCGGCAGTTTCACCTTGATCTTCGCGATGCCGTTAGCGCCGACAATCACCTTTGGAAGATAGATCGGGATCGGGGTGAAATTCTTGCGCACGGAGACGTTGTTGTCGGTGCCCCATTCATCGAGACCCGCGTCGCCGCCGGAATCTTCATTGAGCGGAATGACGCCGAACGCCATGTTGCGCGTATCGCGCGCCGCCATTTTCGTCGGCCGTTCGACGATGAAAGTCTTGAGCGGATCGAGCGGCCGCTCCTTGGCCAGGGAAAGAACGGCCTGATCGACCATCCAGAAGGTTGCTTCGCCCGCGGTGGGCTTGCCGAGGTCGTCCGCCAGCCGCAAGGTGACTTCAATTTCCTCGCCGGGCCGCGCCTTTTGCGGCGATTCAAGCGAGGCGGCGACGATGTTTTTCACCGGCGTCACGCTGACCCATTTGGTCGCCGCGATCGTCACCGGCTTGCCCTGATCGAACGGAGCACTCGGGTCGGTCGCGGTATTCGGCAGGCGTCCGCGCATGATGAGAAAATGCACCGCGACGCGCGGCATCTCTTCCTTGCGCAATGTCACCGCGTAGCGCCCGAAACCATTGGCGATATCGACCCAGTCGTAGCGGAAACGGCCTTCCGGTTCTTCGACGATTGCGAGGGCGCGCGCGTTTTGGAATGGACTCTGGATGACCAGAGTCGCGGTTTCTCCGGGCGCATAGGCGTCCTTTTCCGTTGTCACTTCGGCGGTTTGCGCGGGCGCGCGCGCCCAGGTCACGGGCGTGTCGCCGGCGACGAACATGTCGAGGCTCACCTGCTGGCGACGACCGATGCGATCCGCCGCCTCGACTTGCACGAGGTAGACGCCGGCCTCGCGCGTTTCGAAAGACAGATGTTGCGAATCCATCGTGCTGGTCAGCTTGCGTTCGACCAGCGTGTCGTCGATGACCTCCGTCACGTACCTGGCGGCGCCCTGGCTAAAATCGCTCGCCTGCAGCACGGAACTCCAGTTGCGCTTGATGAGGCGAACGGTCATCTCGACGCCCGCGAGCGGAGCGCCATTGGCGTCGATCGCCATGATCTCCGGTTCGATCGTCCCGGCTTTTGGCAAATAGCGCGGCGCCTTCACGCCAAGCACGAATGCTGGCAATGCGATGACGGACGTTACGTTGCGAACCTGAATGTCATCATCGCCCGTGACAGTCGCTTCGATCTGATAGCGGCGCGGCTGCCCGGTGGGCTCGATCGTGGTGTCGAAAGTGATGCGCGCCGCGCCCGCGGCATCCGTCGCGGCGTCGCGTTCCAGCACGGGCGTCGCCTTGAAGGTTCCATCTCCCGAGAAGCGAGCGTCGGTCGAGAAGTACCAGCTTTCCCGGCCCGGCGGCGTCCACGCGTAAGGAAACTGGCTGGCGCGCCATTTGATAGGCCGGTCGGCTACGAGCCCGCCGGCGAAATAACGCGCCAGCAGATCGACGGAAAACTCGCCGTCCAGGGCGGCCTGTTGTGGAGCGTTGAGGATCGCTTCGAAAGTGGGGAGACGATAATCTTCCTTCTTGAATTGAGATTCGCCGCAACTGGCCGTCTGCGTCGCTGACTCGTCGGTTGTATCGGCGTCTTCCGTGTTATCAGCCGAATCGTCGCTCGAGGCAGCCGTTTTCCTGGAGCCGTCGGGTTCATAGCGAACGGCGTAGTCGCCCGTTGCGGGCGTTTCGGCGTCGAACTTGTGATAGAAATTGCCGGTCGCGTCGATCTTTACCGGAATACGCCATTCCTGCTTGGCCGGCCCGATGACCACAATCGTCCCGCCCCCCCTCGCGTAGGATAGCGCGCCGCCCAGGTAATTGCGCACATAACCCTTGATATGCACCGGCTCCTCGCGCCGGTAGATCGGCCGCTCGGTGAATACATGGCAGATTGCGCGCGACGGCTCTGCCCGATCGACGGCTGGATCGGTGGTCCAGGCAAGCCACGGTTCTTCCGGCTTCGTCCAATTGTCCTTGGCGTATTGCCGTGGCCCATCGCCGGGCTCCAGGATCAAGGCGTCCAGGCCTTTGGTCACGACGATGCGTTTGATTTCGGCCTCGGCGCGGTCATTCAGCGTCCACGTGAAAGCGCCTTCGCTGTCTGTTGTGCCTGAAACCAGCGTCACGAATTTGTCGTCGCGCAATCCATCGAGACGGATTTGCGCCTGCGCCACGGGCTGGGCGCTCGCCAACGACGTGACAGCGAACCGCACGCGTGAGGTTTCCTCGACGGCGCTTAGCGTCAGGTCGGTCACCTGGATGCGCATCCATTCGCGCGTGCCGCCATTCAGCGCGCGCATGCCGACGAGATAAGTTCCGGGCTGGTCCGCGCCGGCGATTTTGGCGAGCAGGGGCTTCAGGTCGAGACCAAACTTGGCGCCTGCCCCGCCGCGTCTGATGGGAAGCCGCGCGAGTTCGGAAATGGCGGGCGAGCCAAGCGCCTTGATGCGTGCCCGGATGGCGTCGGCGTTCGCGTCACCATCATCGCTCCACGCGGCTGGCTCTTTGCCGGGCAGCGGCGGCGGCGCGGCGTCGTCGGTCTCGACGCCGTCGCCCGGAAAAGGCCAGAAATCGCGCGACAGCGGATCAACAGCATGGATGCGCAAATCGACCTTGTCATATCCGGCCCCGACCATCGGAACGAGTTGAGGACCAAACCGTTCGACGACCCCTTCGCGCGCGTCCCAGGTGAGACCTGGCGCTTGCGCCGCGAAGGCGAAGCGCTGCGCGAATGTCGCGCCTTCCATTGGGCGGTTGCGTTCATCCCGCAGCGCCCCGGGGGAGATGCGCAGTTCGTAGACCGTGTCAGACAGGAATTTGGCCGTCAGCCGCAGACGAGATCCGTCGTTTTCCACGACGAGATCGTCGATCGGCGGCGAAATACGCAGTGCGTCTCGAGCGCCAGGCGCGTCGAGCGCCCGAGGCCTCGAGGAGAAGCTGACCAGGATACTGCGCTTCACGGCGCGTTGCGCCGCATTGTCGTCGCCCGATGATCGATAGGGCGAGCAGCGCATCACATCGCCGGCTGTGTCGCGATCGAGGCCACGTCCGCAGCTGGCCTCCGTCGCCGTGAAGGGCGCGGCGCTGCTCAGGCGGAGTTCGTAAAGGAGATCATCGAGCCCGGCCTCATCCGAGAGGCGAAGTCGCAGGATTGCGACGCGACCGTCCGGCAGGGCGTTCTTCAGTTGCACGACATAAGATTGTTTTTCGTCGCGCTTGCCGCGTTCGAGTGCGTGGATTGAAAAATCCTGAGGTGCGAGAAATTGTCCGCCTGCCCCCGAGACGCCGGGCGACGGCCGCACTTCGATGGTCGTGAGTCGTGACAGCGCGGCCAGGTCGACTGGCCTGTTGAATGTGAGAACGATGCGATCAAGATCGGTTACCGGACCTGATTGGGCCGACGGACTGGTAGAGTCAGGCGTGGGCAGGAGCGGGATCAGCCGTGTCCTTGCATCGCCGAACTCGAATTCGACGGCGTTCAGCGGCTTCCACGGATCAGCGGGGCGAAATTGCAGGGCGCGCCCGCCCAGCCATTGCCATGCGCCAGCGGTCGGCGGAGACATCGTCACAAGTCGTTCGGGATGATCTTCCGGCCCCCCCAGCGCCGGTCCGACGTCATGATCGAAGAATAGCGTCACCGGATCCCATGAACGCAAAAAGCGGTCGGGTACGATCGTTGCGTCGTCGGCGCGCCGCAACTGGTCGAGCGAGGGAGCCTGCGCCTGCGCGTTCGCCATTCCGGCGAGCGGAAACAACGCGAGGGCGGAAAGAAGAGCCAGGCGCTTCATCGTCATTTCCTCAGCGGACGCGGGTCGGCGACAGGCCGACGAGTTCGAGATAGCGGCTGGTGACATCTGGCGGCGGCCCGTTGTCGGGGGGTGTCAGGCCGACGACGGCCGGGCGAACGGTGAGTGTTTCGCCGTCCGCTGGCGCGCGGGCTTCCAGCAAGTAGTGGCCGGGTTGCAGTGTCTGCAGTTGCGCTACGCCCTCGCCAATCCGCCGCCCACTGGAGTCGAGGAGGCGCGCGCTGGCGCGGTCGGGATCAGAACGAACGCCAACGCCGATGTTGGCGGCGCGTTTTACCTCGAAGCCGAAAAGCGCCATCGACCCGGGCGCAAGCGCCTGCGGTTCGCCGATGCCTTCGGCGATTTCGGTGACCGGCGTTGCGGTCAGTTCGAGTTCCCCGGACAATGGCCCGTCCTGCGGTGAATAGAGTCGCAATTCGGCGGCGCCAGCCGCGAGATAGCGATGGAATTCTGCCCCAAGCGGGAAGAGTTCCGGCGCGCCCCGCGCCACGCCTTGTTGCAGCGACAGGATCGCTGGCGCATTCGTGCGCGCATGCAGGAGGACAGCCGTTTTCGCCGCCAGTGCGAAAGCCTGCGCGGCGCCTGAAAGGCTGGCGACTTGCGGTAACGCGATCGGTGTGGCGGAAGCAAGCGCCCACGGCGTCGCGGTTGCGTTCTCGATCCAGGCCGCCACGAGGCCCGGCGCATGAGCAATGACGAGTTCGCCCGGACCGTTGAGGGCCATTCGCGGGCCGCTCGAGACCCTTCCGTCATTGCCGATGAACGTCGGCGCGCCGCCCGCCGTGACCAGAGTGTCGCCCGCCTCCGCCCGTGTCGGAAGCGACAGTGAGCCAGCCGCGCCGAAGAAGCGCTTGACGGCAAGCCCGGCTGCCAGCCGCGGCTGCTCATTCGTGTCGATGACGTCGATCGAAGCCGGGGCCGGCTGCTCGCCTGCATTGATCAGCAGAGCCTGAGTCCAGTCATCCGCAAGCTGCCGCGTCATGGCTGAGCCGCCGGCCCAAACGGTCACATCGCGATTGCCGCCGGAAAGATGCGCGGCGGTATTGGCGGCGAGATCGACGCGAACCTGCTTTCCTCCGGGCGGCAATTGCACGGGCTGCGCGGAGTGCGGAGCCAGAACCGACGAATAGTGGCCGGTTGTGCTTGCCGGCTTGCGCATGGCTACATCGAGGCTGTCGACGCGCAGACGCAGCGCGTCATTCGATCCGGCGTTCCACACCCGCAACGGCGCCTCTCCGGCGACTGCGAATGCTCCGCCTTGCGCGACGCCGAAGCCGCGGCCTGCATCGATTCCCGGTTGTCCGAAAGTCGAGAAAGCGCGCCACACGCGCTGCGTTTCATCGGCGACGGGCGATGCTCGCAACGTCGCGACGTCGCCGGCGGCAAGTTCGAGCGCGATGTCCTTCGCGTCGCCCGCTACAGCATCAAGGTGGACGGATTTCAGCGCGTCGTTCCGAGCCAGAAGCCACAGGCCTTCGGATTGCGGCGCCAGCGTTCCGCTTTCAGCGGCCACGAGCGGGCGACCCGGACGCGAACCTTGAAAAAGTCCCGAATAGCGCTCTTTCAGAATCACAATCGATTTCCGCGGCGCTGCCACGAGGGCGGCGCGCAACGGAAGGTCGAGCCCGTCGATCGCAACTGGCTTGAGGTTGATATCGCCCAGTGCCTGCGCGGCGTCGGCGACAGAGCGCGCTCCGATCGTAATGTCGGCCGCCCCCCCATCGATTGCCCAGACCGAGACCCGCCATGGGTTCGTGTCGGCATCTGCCGGCGCCGCCACTATGGGGGTACGGCCGCGATCGAAGGCTTCGGCGCGCCACGCGCCGCTTGCGTCGCGTCGTTCGAGCGACAACACGAGTTCGTTGAGCGAACGAGCCCCCACGGTCAGCAATGTTGCCGCCGGAATGGCTGGAAGATCGAAGCGATGGACCCGCGGCCCGGTGACCGACTTGAACGCGGTTAGATCGAGGGTTTGCGCTGGAGCGGGCCGGGGGAGATCAAGGTGGAGCTCGATGGCTCCCTCGGTTTCGTCGTCGCGGCTGGAGGCTGTCGCAGGCCGCTTGTCCTCTCCATCGCTGGACGATTGATCGTCGTCATCTGACGAAGCATCAGAATCGCTTTTTTGCGCGGATTTCGATTCTGACAGATCGATACGGTACGTCCCCGCTGACAGCAGGCGCGAGAGCGCGATGTTCCAGTCATCGGCGCGACCCGTGAGGCGCTCGATAACGCCGCCGTCAGAATCGCGCAGGATGGCGCTGAGTTCTCTTCTGCCAAAGGTTGTGACGCTCACAACGCGATCCTGAGCGATCGAAATCGGAATCGATGCCGGCAATGCAACAGAGCGCTTCTGCCCGGGTTGCAATTCAGCGGCGCCAAGACTGATGGTGTAGTCGAGGCGGTCGTTGCGGCCGAGCGCCCGCGCCTCCACCGCGTAATGGCCAGCGGGCAGCATGTTCGCGAAGCCTCGCTTGTAAACGATCTTGCCGATGGGTTTCGGTTCGCCAGTTACCTCGACAAGGTCGCCGATCACGCCGTCGCTGACGTCGAGCGTCACATGGGAAGGTCCCTGCAGGTCAAAGGTCCAGCGATCAGGCGTGCGTGGTGCATCCCTGGCGGAGGGCTCGCGCCATTGAAACGCCTGTTCAATGCCGAAAGGCAGCTGGTGCGGACCGTGGCCTTCGGGCGATGGCTCCGGATTGGCGCTCCGCAGGCGCGCGACAAGTCGCGCGTCGACGTCCTGCGGCAAAACGACGAGCCGATATCGGCCTGCCTCGAAACGTCGCTGCAATGTGTCAAGTGGCCCCGGCCGCATGAGCGGCCAGCCTTCGGCATCTTCGAGCCGCGCCGAAAATGTTCGGTCGAGGCCATGAAGATCAATCCGGTATTCGCCCGGTTTGACGATATCGATCGCAATGGTCGCCCCCGCGCCGCTTGCGAGAGTCGCGCGCACTCTGCCATCAGGGACGAGCGCGCCGGCATTGATCAGCGCGGCCGGTTTCGCGACGAGTCCAAGACGACCGGAGGAATCGTAAGCCGCGACGCCGACCCGATACGCACCCGCCCGGAGGTATGTCTGCAGCAGTGCATTGTGGCCCGCGCCGTTATCTCCGGCTGTGGCCAGGCGTGGCGAGAAGGAGGTCGAGACGCTGACGTTCGTTTTGAGACGCCCGAGGGTTTCGAGCCGATAAAGCCCGCCTTCCGGAGCATTCAACAGGAAGCGTCTGCTCTCTGTCTCCTTCAGGTCGAAGAAGGCCGCGACGCCGGCGGCCAGTGGATCGCCGAAATCTTCTGTCACGACTTTTGGCATCGCGACTGGAGGCTCGTTCTTGACGAACGCGAGGACAATTGTCCGCTCACTCTCCGATGGCGGAATGGTCACGGTGGCGCTGATGATATCCTTGTCGACACCTTGCGTCGCGACCGCGACATCCATGGGGTTGCTGGTCTGGTCGGTCGCCACCAGACGCCCCCCGGTGGGAATGCGGATCGGAATGACGAGACTTCCGTCCAGGGCAGCTGTCCTCGGTGGCAAGACGGCTGGCGAGGGGCGGGGCGGCAGAGGTTTCGGGGCGACAACTCGCTGGGTCGACGGTGCGGCCTTGGGTGTTTGAGGCCGCGCGGTAGCGCCCTTGGGCTTGGGCGCAGGTGTGGGCTGGACTGGCGCCGGGGCCACCCGCGGCGGGACGCGCGCTGGCGCTGGAGCGTTGGGGGCGGTGGGCTGGACTATCGCCGCCGCACGCGCGGGCTGCTGCACCGACAACGGCGTCGATGATAAATCGGCTGGCAGTGCGCGCGCTCTTGGTCCGGTGACGAGGCCTGGCGCGCTGTTCACGTAGGCCTGGTAATATGTGCTCCGATCGATCGTCTGCCGACCAAGGTCTATCACAGTGCGCGCGGGTGGTGCAGGCGAGGGATCGACCGCGAGCCCCGGTTGTCCGAACGTCAGATCAATGACTCCTGCCGCGCCTGCTACGGGGTCCAGTCTCAGCACATACCAGCCAGAGTCGACCTCCCAGCGTTGCGGAGACTCGCCGTCGACGCGCGGCGCGTTGCCACCTGCAAGAGTATCGAGCGTCATCCGAACGCCGGGGCCCCGAGCAACCGCCGCAACAGGACCTGACCCGGTCACTTCGAAGATGAGTGTCGTTGGTCCACGCAGATTGAATTTGCGCCGCCACGCAGTGCCGGGTCCGACTCGCGGCGCATCGGAAACCATGACCTGTCCGGCGCCATTCTCATACCGCGCCAGAACGGCGGTCGCCGGAACCTCGTCCGCGCCTTCGCCCGCGACGTCGACGGCGAGCAGATAGGACCCTGCTGCGCCGAGCCGCAGCGAGGATGCGGGGTTGAGCGCTCGGAGCCGGAATTTCTGGCCTTCGAGTCCGCTCACTTCAACGAAGGCTGGATTCTGGCCATTTGTCGAAAGACTCGCGGAGGCGGTTGGCTCGCGACTGTTTTTGGTGATCGTCGCGACCGTTGAGCCGCCGCCGGCGCGCCGCGCTGAAAGGCGGGCCGTCGCCTGTTCGGGCAAATCGAGGCGGAGATAGGACGCCGGCGCGGGGACCTCGAACCGTTGCGATCCCAACGGCCCCAGCACGCCCTCGAACCAGTCTGCCGCCATCAACGTCGGCGGACCGATGCGCACGTGCAGCGGTTGCGCCGTATCGCCGTCGGCCCACGATTGTGGCGCGCCACCATAGGTCGTGACCAGATAAAGTCCCGGCTCGAGTGCGCCTTCGAGTCGCAGGCGCGTCAGCGGATGTCCGGCCTTCGGCTCTATCGTGGCGACCGGGGGCGCGAGTTCCGCAAGCTCTACACCATTGCGCCATGCGCGCATGTCCTGAAGAGAGCGGCCCGCCGCCTCAACGGCGATGGGATGCGAGGCGTCGACAATGACCCAGAAAGAGCGCTGCTGCAGATCGGCAAGTTCGCCGCTCGTCTGGCCGCCGCGCAAGAGGCTCCCATCGGCGGGCGCTATATCGCGAAAAGGTTCGATGGTCAGTGTCGCTTCGCCTGCCGCATCTTTCGCCCCGAATGTGCGGAGCTTGTAAACGCCCTTGTCGAGCAGAACATCAAGCCGCCCGTCGCGCGTTCCTGCATCGCCGGCTATGTCGCCCGGCCCTGTGATCATGTCGACGAGTTGAACCGCAACGCCGGTCTTGCTCGCGGCGCGGATCGAAAAGCGCCCCGCCGATGTCACCGTGGCGAGCGCTTCGCCATCCGTTGATGCCGGAACCGAGGAAATCGAGAGACGCGCGGCGGGTGCTGGCGGCGCGGCGGGAAGCTGTTCGGCGTCGGACGGGGAAGACGACAGACTCGCCATGCGCAGCCGATAGACATCGGCGAGGCAGGCGCCGAACCGAGCCGCATTCGTCTCGGTGGCGGCGCAGGACCGGTCGCGGACGCCGATCCAGGTGCGTTGCGACTCGTGAAGTTGTTGCGTGCGGGCTGGCCCGGCTCGGGCTGCATCGAGGGATTGGCTGTAGGCATGCGCCAAAGTCAAATCAAGATTGATAAGCTCGGGAGAGGCGCAGATGGCTCTTTCGGTTGGTGTCTGCGCTTTGGAACAATCGAACGATTGCGCGAGGGCGGCGGACGATACTAAGCTCATGACTCCGGTTAAAAACAGAAGCTGAATGCCTTGGATTCGTCGGCAAGAATTCCGGGAACCAGCACGCACAAGTTTCAATCTAGGCACAGCCGACTCCTGAGGAAACGTTCGCCTGAAAGCCCCTTTGGCAACAACTGCATAATTGCACGCTCTGCCTTATTATTGAAGTAGCAAACGATCACATGGCTCGACGTGTATGACACGATTATAATGGCGCAGCGCGCGGCAACGTACATCTGGCCCAAACGCGCGTGAATCGGCTCCGGAGCAGGACCCCTCTCGATTCAATGAAGTCGAGGAGTTGTGACGCTGATCGGCGTCGGAACCCTACGCCGATTTACAGCCCGCGTCATCCGGGCGCTGCTGGCCAAGGGCGCCTCCTGCCGGAAGCCGGAAGCGGCTCCTGCGGCGGAGCGACCGACCACGAGTTCTCGGAGCGAACAACCGAGAAAGGAGCACGGGTGCGACTGGAGAGATGAACCACGACGGGCGCGAACCCGATATCGGACACGCCGACTGACGCAATGGGTGCTTGAATCCGCAAGACTGACAAGGCGACCGCATATCGCGGAACTCATCATGGCCAGCGGTCACGTGTCCACATGAACAGGCCGGACATATGACGGCGCCGCCTCGAATGGATCAGACCTCCAAAAGCACCTTGCCTGTCGGGCCGTTCCACATATGCGTCAGTGCCAAAGTTCAACGCCGCTTCGCACACCGTGTCTTGATGCTCATCAGTTGCACTTTGAAGCCGTTTCTCTAAATTCGATTTATGATCAGGAACTGGCGGCTCGCGACGTTCAATCTTGAATCCCTCGACGAACGCGCGCGTGCGCCGGAAGAGTTCGCCGCGCGCTGCGCGTCCCTTCGTCCACTTCTCCTTGAACTCGATGCGGACATTCTCTGCCTGCAGGAAGTGAATGCGCAAGGAAAGAAGCATTACGGCCCGCGCAAATTCGCGGCGCTCACCCACCTCATGGCGGGCACGCCCTATTCAGATTTTCACATCGCCTACAGCGTCAATCCGAAAACAGGCAGTCCGGCCGACGTACATAATCTCGTGACGCTCTCGCGCTGGCCGCTGCGCCAGCGGCAGGTGTTTCACGACTTTCTGCCGCCCTGGATGATGCCGGCTATCGCTGTCGGCGCGAGCGCGCGCGGAAACGAAGTCCGCTTCGACAGACCGGTTCTGATCGCCGAGATCGATACGCCACACGGACGGCTCGTGTCGCTAAACCTGCATCTGCGCGCGCCGCGCGCCGTTCCGTTTCAGACTATCGGCCGCGGCGGACGCTGGAGCAGCAATGCTGAATGGGCCGAGGGCTTTCATCTTGCGGCGCTGAAACGGCAGGGCCAGGCGCTCGAGGCGCGGCTGGTGGTCGAGCGCGTGTTCGACGGGGAGTCTCGGGCGCGCATCGCCGTCTGCGGCGATCTCAACGCCGACAGTTTCGAAACTCCGTCGCGGATCCTGCGTGGCGTTCCGGACGAAGGCGCGGATGGAAGCCTCCGCGAGCGCGAACTAACCCTGCTCGACCAGCGCCTCCCGGCGGAGCAGCGCTACAGCGTCATCCACGATAGGCGGCGCGTGATGCTCGATCACCTCATGGTTTCGCGGGCGCTGGCGGAGCGATGCACCGGCGTCAAGAGCTTCAACGCTGGGCTCGCCGACGAAGCGCACGTCGAGGGACAGGTCGCGGGTTCTCTGCATGCGCCTCTCGTGGCCGAATTCGCGGAGGAGTAGACGCCAACCACGAAATTATACTTCGCGTGCGGTTGTCATTGTTCTCGGGCGACCCGCCTCACAATCTGGCGACGCTCGGATGGCCTCCTTCGTGGCTGCGCTGTCCCATAGCGGAAGACCTGAGGTACGTTGAAAAAAATGGAGTCCAGAGTTTCCATAAAACGTTGAAATGGAGGACTTCGATGGGACGGATACCGAAAGCAGGCGCCTTGGGAACCGCGGCGGATATTTCAGGGTTTTGAAGCAGCTTTCCAGGAATCGCTCCGGCGCGCTCCAGGCGTTGCGTCAGCCGCTTGTTGTCGCGCGGCAGGCGCGCGTGCTCTGTAAACCTGCGTGGGGTCCCGAAGCCGATCGGCGTCACAACTCCCTGATTTTCTTATATCGAGACGGGCGCCACTCCGGAGTTGATACACAGCTAAACCCCTGCAACCTGATCGATCAATCGTTCGCGTTCAAGAAGGCGATGACCTTCGGCCACTCGTCCCGAAGCACGCGAGCGCCCATGAACAAATCCAGGTGTCCACAATCGGGAACAATTCGCGCGTGTGACTTCCCGCGCGGCGTACCCACAAAGTCGATGGCGGCGAGCGACTGCGCCGCGGGCGCGAAATCGTCGCGGTCGCCGGCGAGCACGAATAGCGGAATCGTCACGCGTCGCAATTCCGCCGGAGAGCCGAAAACGGGGAAATCCCCGCCGGCGATCCGATTTTCGCGAAAGATCCAATCGAAGACCTCGAGAAAGTATCTCCCCGGCAGCACGAGATTACGGCGGTTCCAGCGCAGGAATCTCGCGACAGCGTCGTCACTGGCGGTCTCCTCCGCGCCGGCGATCTGCAAGGCCGCCCGCGCTTCTCGGGTCGTGGCGCAAAGATCCAGAAGCCCGGAAAAGACCATGTCCGTGAGCACAACTCCATTTCCCGCGTTGATCATGTTCTCGATCCAGGCGCGCGGCGTCGATCTGGCCGCCGCAACCAGCGTCGAGTGGGCTGCGTCCGTGTCTATCGGCGCGCCCGCCAGCGTCAGCCGCCTGATTTTTCCCGGACAGGTCGCCGCGTAGAGCAACGCCATCCACCCGCCCTGGCAAATGCCGACGAGGTCAACCACTCCACCGACAGCGTCCACCGCCGCGTTCAGGTCCGAAATGTAAGAGTCGATGGACAGCCCGGAGAGGGCCGGCGTTCCCGACTTCCAGTCCGTCACGAAAACGCCCCGCCGGTCGTGTTTCAGAAACGCGGCGACGAGGCTATGCCCTTCCGCGATGTTGATGATACCGGCGTCGTGAATGGCGAATGGCGCTTCAATCAGGACGGGAACGCCGGCGCGAGGCCCGATCGAGAAATCCCGCAAACGCATTGTGCTGAATTCACGAACGACGTTGTTCGGCGTCACCCATTCGATTGACTGACGCGAGGCTTCGCTTCCGCCCGAAAAATCACGCAAGATTTGCTCGGTTCCATCGACGAGCGATCGCGCGGTTGCGATGGCCGCCGCCATTGGCAACAACCATACCGGAGTGGCCGGGGTTCGCGTTTTCATTCACATCGCACCTGGTTGTCGCCTCGCGAGCGCAATCGCGGCTGAAGCTGTGTCCTGCGGAGCAGCGGGTTCAATTCCGACGTCGGTTACATCGACCGTGACGGAACGTTCGGTCTTGTCGGCTTGCCTGACGGTCAAGAAAGCTTGCCCCCAACGCCAGCCAGTTCAAGCTTGTCGGTCAAATCGGGGGCGCGTCTGACCGCCTGACCATTGGACTTCGTGATGACGTCCCCGAGAACCGGGCTTCGAACACATCTCCGTACGCCAGCCGGACAGCGATCGAATCGACTCCTTCGACATCATGATTATTGGTGACCATGTCTCCCTCGGCCTCCCAAAGAAATCCGGAACCAGTCTGGAGTCCGGCTTCGGAGGCTCCCGCCGACAGAAGATCGTGTGTTTCCTTTAGTCCCGCGATCTGCACCATGGATGGGGAAACGCGATCAAACAGCTCGATACGGGACATTTCGATGTCGGCGAGGCTTCCCCGCGCGACGACGGGTTGAGAATTGGCGGGAACGACCTTCGGACGGTCAACGTGGGAGGCCGTCGCCCAGGCTGCCGCGAGAACGACAAAAACCGCCAGCGCGCTCCGGGCAACCGTATCCTTCATCCCATCGCCCCGACTTGAGGACCTTCAAATGGATCCCGGACGGAGCCGCGACAAACGGCACGGCCCCGCTGCGGGAAATGAGCCGGAACCTTGTCGCCACATCGAAACATCGCGTCGGATCGCGACACGTCGACGCCTGGTTCCACGCGCCAATCAATAGCAATAACGCCGCCACACCCAGCGCCACCGCGCGCGCCAATGGCGATGAGACAAGACGCGACCGCGAATATGTCGTCTATGCCACACGCATTCATATCGCGGATAATCGTAATCGAAGGGATAGAAAAACACGGGCGGGAACCAGACGCCCGGATTCCTCCACCTCGATCGCGCGTAGCCACGCCGGATGGTCAGCGGACGGGCGCCCCCAATTCCCTCTCTCATGGGCGAAAACGAGTGCGCGAAGACGCCGGCGCCCACGCCTGGCCGCGCCATGAACCCGCCCGAACCGGGACCCTGACCCGAGTGACCAAATCCCCCGGCTCTCCCGCCTCCTCCACCTCCCCGTCCCGCGTGCTGCGCGACAGCCGGCAAAGACCAGACAAATGCGAGCAATATAATAGCCAGCAAGCCCGTCGCAATTCTCGTCCCGGAACGGTTTTGCATGCCATGACTCCCGCTGTTGAGTTTCGCTATTTAGTCGCATGCGCGATGTTGGATCCCTCTCGCGTCGTGGGAGCATCTCGCGACAAGACGGTCCCTGGCGCCTCGTGAACCACCAATTGCGTCGGACCCGGACGCATGCGCCGCCTCCCGGCGCGCAAAAAATCCAGCTCGCGGGCCCATCGCAGGATCAGCTCGCATGGATGCCCGACAAACCACGGGGAAGAGATTCGCATCGCCCCCGCCTCGTGCAATCGCGTCACCCCAGGCGCTTGTCGTTCGCACAGCGTTGCCCGCCGCCGCGATCTTCAGCGGAACTCGCGGCTCTCGTGCGACAGTAAAGGCGGAACACTCAGGAAACTCCACCTTCGCTGGCGAGAACCCGTTGCTCACAGCGATACTCCGCGACAACAAACGTAGAAGCTCACCCAAATCGTTATGATGAATAGAATCCCGGGGCGCGTCGTTGATTCAGGTCACGACCCAATCGCTCGCGACCGCGACTGGCTATTCTCCACTGGGGCATCGATCGATTTCCACGGCGGCGATCGCGCCATCCGCGGCACGTTGGCGTCCCGAAAGAATCCGATCGCCGAACGCCCTGCCTGTTCAGAATTCCGCGCACGCACAAAGCGAGGCTGCGAGAAAGGCGCGAGTATAGTGCCGCGGCGGTGGACTTCGCCACACCGCCGCGGTGAATTCGACGGCGGCGGAATGACAGACTGGAGCCGCCTCGCGTCTTCAACGATTTCGCTCGTAGCGTAAACTCCGTTCGGCGCGCGAGGACCGGGAGGCGGAAAGACCACAACCAAACCCCGCCCGCGCGCCTGTCTCGACGCGCCCTCGTGTCTTCATCGGCAAACATTGTTTGATTGTGTGGATCAACATCAAGAACGTGCGTCGCCGCCTTCGCGATGAGTCAACCCCCACGACCCAAGCGAAGCGCGGCCGAGGCCGTGGATGCGGGGTTTCGCGGCGCGTGATCTTGATCAACGCGGAAACGCGCTGGACATGCTTGGTGAATATGAGATGGCGCAAGCGACGCAGTGTTCTCATGTCCACGCGATCCGGTGAAGTCGCCGCCTCGCCTGAATGCTCGCGCCGTTCAATTTTGCCGGGCTCGACCCTTTCCACATTGGGTATCGTCATGATCGATCGCGCCGCCGCGGCGAACCGGGAAGCGCCGCCATCGGAAAAGACGGACTCCGCGATCGCGGGTCCAGGGGCGGCCCCGGTTTCTCTTTCGGTGAACGGTGAAGTTCATGCGTTGCGGGTGGAGCCTCGCATGACGCTCGCCGAAGTTTTGCGGGGCCCCCTTCACCTCACCGGAACAAAAATCGCCTGCAATCGGGGCGCGTGTTCCGCCTGTACGGTCTGGCTCGATGGAGCGCCAGTGCCTTCATGCATGATCCTCGCGCTCGATGTCGGCGAGCGGAAGGTCACGACCATCGAGGGTCTCGCGAACGGCGATGTGTTGCACAAGGTGCAGCAGGCCTTCATCGATCACGACGCCATCCAGTGTGGCTTTTGCACGCCGGGCATGGTGATGAGTTGCGCGGCCTTGCTGGAGCGCAACGCGAATCCCTGTGAAGACGACGTTCGCGAGGCGATCAGCGGTCATATCTGTCGATGCGGAACCTATCCGCATGTCATCGCGGCGGTTCTCGCGGCGGCCACGAAATAGGAGGTCTGGATCTTGGTCGATGAAGCCGCCATGCGAACGGAGCTGTTCCCATTTGGAATTGTGGGAGCGAATCCCGGATTCATCAAGCGCGAGGTTCCCCTTGATGAACCGCCGCCACTCGCGCCGAACGCCGGACTGGAGCAGATCGGCAAACCCGTGCCGCGCCAAAACGGTCGCGCCAAGGTGACGGGGGCGACGAAATACACCGTTGACCTGGCTCCGGCGGGGATGCTCGTCGGCATGATCCTGCGATCGCCCCTGCCTCACGCACGCGTCGCGTCGATCGATGTTTCGGCCGCGGCGCGTCATCCGGGCGTTCGCGCGATTGTCCTGGTCGCGAAGCCTGACGATCCGGACGCCGCTGTCGTGCGTTATACAGGCGCTCCGGTCGCGGCGGTCGCGGCCATCTCGATGTCGGCCGCCGCGGAGGCGCTGGCGCTCATGAGTGTCGAGTACGAACGGCGCCCGTTTGTGGTCGACATGAACGAGGCGCGCGCGGCTGGCGCGCCGATCGTGCATGACGAGGCCTCGGCGCCCGCCGGTCACCCATCCGGTTTCCCCGCTCTGGCCGGACTGCCGGTGGTCGGCAATGTGCGAGGCCCCGCCACAACGCGGCGCGGCGATCAGTCCAGCGGCTTCGTCGAGGCGGATGTAGTGGTCGAGGGGGAATATCGCACCTCCGTTCAGACCCACTGCTGCATGGAGCCGCACGCGATTGTCGCCGACTGGCGGCCCGATGGGCTCACGGTTCACATGTCAACGCAATTCACCGCCGGCGTTCGCGAGGAACTGGCGGAGGAATTCGATCTTCCGCTGAACCGCGTTCGAGTGGTCGTCGATGGAATGGGCGGCGGCTTCGGGTCCAAGTCTTCATTGGGCAATTATGGTCGCGTGGCGGTTCGATTGTCGCGCGAGGCCCGTTCGCCCGTTCGCATCATCCTGGATCGCAAGGAAGAGCAGACCGACGCGGGAAATCGCCCGTCGGTCTGGCAGCGCTTGCGCGTTGGGGCCAGACGCGACGGATCCCTGACCGCCATGGCTCTGTCCAGTTACGGCACCGCCGGGATCGCGGTTGGCGCGGGGGTCGGCAATTTCGCCCGGTCGATCTACGAATGCCCCAACTTTGAAGCGAACCACGACGATGTCTTCATTAACGCGGGCCCCGGTTGCGCCATGCGCGGTCCGGGCAACACGCCCGGCGCTTTCGCGCTGGAACAAACGATCGACGAACTCTCGGAACGTCTTTCCATCGATCCGCTGGCGCTGCGGGAACGGATCGATTCAAGTCCCGTTCGTCGCGAGGAACGCCGGCTTGGAGCCGCGCGAATCGGCTGGGATCGCCGTCGTCCGCCAGGCGCCGATCCCGGCCCCGTGAAGCGCGGCATGGGCATGGCGCAGTCCATGTGGGGCGCCAATGTGCAGACAAACGCCTCCTGCGAGGTGCGCGTCATGCGCGACGGCGGCGTGGAAGTCCTCTCCAGCGTGCAGGATATTGGAACCGGCATCGGCACCGTCCTCGCGCAGGTCGTCGCCGAGGTCATGGGTCTGCGTCCCGAGGAGATCGATGTCCGGATCGGAGACACCGAGTTTCCCGCGGGTCCCCCGTCCTATGGCAGCCGCACCACCGCGTCGATCACGCCACCGGCGCGCGTGGCCGCGTGGCGGGTCATGCAAACGATCTTAGCGGAAGCGGCTTTGGCGCTGAACGCCGGAGTCGGGCAATTGACGGCGCGCGGTGGACGAATCGTTGTCTCCGGCGACGAGCGCCGGAGCATCGGGTTTCGTGACGTCGCCGCCCGGTTGCGGACCGACCGGATCACCGCCACGGCGTCGCGCGCCGACGATTATGGCGGCTTTCGTCGATTGATGCACGACGCGGCGCTGGCGCAACAGGACCTGGGCGGCGTCCAGTTCGCCGATGTCGCGGTTGACACCGACACCGGCGTTATTCGCGTTGAGCGCGTTGTAGCCGTTCAGGATTGCGGACGCCCGATGAACCCGCTCCTTATTGAAAGCCAGGTTCAGGGTGGCGTTTTGATGGGGCTGTCGTACGCTTTGTTCGAAGAGCGCGTCATGGACAGTGCGACCGGGCGGATCGTGAACCCCGACCTTGAGCAATACAAACTGGTCGGCTCCCGCGAAACGCCCGCGATCGATGTCATGCTGCTGGAGAACTATCAGGGCCGAAGCGCCACCGATGCCTATGGCATTGCTGAACCCGCCAATATCGCGACAGCGCCCGCCATCGCGAACGCCGTTTACAACGCGATTGGCGTTCGCCTGCGCTCGCTGCCGATGACGCCGGCGGCTGTTCTGGCCGCGCTCGGCAAGATTCCGGCGGAGATGACGCCATGAATCCCTTCGCTCTGGTGAACGCGCGGACAATCGCCGAGGCGACCCGGACATCGGCGACCGTGGCCGGTCTGATGGCCGGATCGGGCGGTTCACCCGCCAGCGATGTTTCGATCGTGAAGGCGGGCGGCATCGATCTCCTCGATTTGATGAAGGAGACCTTGCTTTCGCCTGACAGAATCTTGAATCTTCGCGAAATTCCGGGCCTAGACCAGATTGCCGTGAAGGTGGATGGCCTTCGGATAGGGGCCATGGCGACGCTCGCCGCGCTGGCGGGCCACCCGTTTGTGCGCGATCATTTCAAGATCCTCGCGCATGCCGCGGCCGCGTCCGCCAGCCCGCAAATCCGCAACGTCGCGACCGCCGGAGGCAATCTGCTGCAACGTCCCCGCTGCTGGTATTTTCGCGCGAAAGAATTTCATTGCCTGAAGAAGGGTGGCGACCACTGCTTCGCGGATAACGGCGAAAACCGATATCACGCAGTATTCGACAACGACCTTTGCGCGATCGTCCACCCCTCGACAATAGCCACGGTCTTGATGGCCCTCGGCGCGAGCGTGGAACTTGTCGATGCGCGCGGAATGACGCGCAAAGTCGGCCTGGCGGAGTTCTTCGTGTCGCCATCGGTCGATTTGACACGCGAGAACAACATCGGAAACGGAGAGATTCTCACCGCGGTGGAAGTCCCTTCGATTCGGGCGGAGTCGCGATGCGCGTGGCTGAAACAGGGCGAACGGGATTCAGCGGACTGGCCGCTCGCGGATGTGGCGGTGGTGCTTGATTTCGACGCCGAAGACAAATGCGCGCGCGCCACGATTGTGCTCGGCGCCGCCGCGCCCGCGCCGCGTCGCGCGAGGTCGGCCGAGGCGCTTCTCGTTGGCCGCAAGATAGACGGCGCCGTCGCAATGGAGGCGGGCCGGGCGGCGCTGGATGGAGCCACGCCACTCGCGAGGAATTCCTTCAAGCTTCCTCTCGTCGAGACCCTTGTGCGACGAGCGATTTCGCAAGCGGCGGCGACGCCGGGTTGAGCTTCACAGCCAGAGCCCGCGGCGAAATTAATTGGCCAACAACAATCGATCTATTTCGCGCAATCGGTTGGATATCCGAAAAGCCAGGCGGAGTGAGGCAAAGACATGCTGCAATCCAATCCAGACACCGCGGCATTGCAAGTCATTCAGCTTCCGAAGCCCACCGAAGGGCCGGCGGCTCGTCGCAAGAAATCGGTATATTCGTCGCTCTCGAGGACGGCGCCTATCTTTTTGACGCGGTCAATCACGTCCTGGCGCGAAAGGCGGCGGGCGACCTGCGCTCGTTCGCGATGACCCCGGGCCAGCATGGCGTTTCCGCTCAGGCGCCAGTCCAGCTTGTTTACGTCGTCGATCTTCACAGGCTGACCCACACCGCCGGTTTTGAGGAACCTGGGTTGCACGATCCCGAGGTCCAGAAATCATATTATTTCACCGATACCGGGCTGATCGCCGGGAATGTTCATCTGTTCGCGGCGTCGCAAGGGCTCGCGGCCTGGTTCCACAATTGCGACAGGGCGCGTCTGGCCGCCCCATTGGGATTGGGCCCCGACCAGCGCGCGCTGTTCGCGCAATCGGTCGGCTATCCTTCGGAAGGAGCGGGTTAGGCCGGATTCAACTTGATTCCGCGCGTGCTTCCGCTTGTTCGCACGGTCGCCAGGAAAAATTCTCCGCCGCGGTTGCGCCCTCGGGCGCGCGGAATAACCGAATGGAAGATTGAACCCGCGACGCGCGGCTACTTTCGCACGACTTGCCTGTTTTGATCAGCGCCTGCTGTGCCGGTCAGCCTTCGGCGGCAGGCCGGACGCAGGGCCGGAAAGGCACTGGAAGAAATGCGGAACTTCGTCATCTTGGCGACCGTCCGGGGATCGAGCCCAAATCGCCGGGCAACCGCCCGCTCGCTAATACCTTCGATTCGAACCGCTCGTCGAACCTTCAAATAAAGATCCAGGCTCTTCATCCCGCCCGCGCCGTTTAAGGCAAAGGGCTTAATACTGCCGGAGTTTTACTCCAGCGCAACCGGAACACCCGGCTGCTTCGGTGTGGGACTATTGCTCCGGCGTTCTCACTTCGACCGTGAAGCGAATAGGAGCGGGCGCCTGGTCCACGCCGCGGCGCCTGGAACAAACTTGTCGAGCTTGAACTAATATTTCAGGCGGACCCGTCAGTGGGCGCATCAAAACGGCGAACGGCGCGTTCGCCATCATCGGGTGAAGCAAGGACCGTCAGCTTCGCTGGTGAGCGACCGCCGCGCAACATGAACACCATCACCACCAGCGATACCGCGAGCACGATGGCGCTGATCGGTTTCTCGACGAATATCGCGAGATTGCCGCGTGACACGATCAACGAACGACGCAAGTGCTCTTCCATCAACGGTCCGAGGACGAGGCCGACCAGCAACGGGGCGGGCTGGAAATCAAGGCGACGCATGACGTAGCCGACGCATCCAAATCCGAGCAAAAGCATTACGTCGATCTCGGACGAATGGATACTGTAGACGCCCATGCAGATCATCACGAGGACGGCGGGATAAAGCATGTGGAACGGTATCGTCAGCAGCCGCACCCAGACGCGGATGAGCGGTATATGCCAGATCACAAGCAGGACGTTTCCGATGATGAAGCTGGCGACGAGACCCCAAAAGACGTCGGCGTGTTGCGCGATGAGCGATGGGCCCGGAGAAATGCCCTTCATGATGAGCGCGGCGAGCATCACGGCCATGATGGGGTCGGTCGGAATTCCGAGCGTCAATGTCGGCACGAACGAGGTCTGGCATGCCGCGTTGGCGGCCGCCTCCGGCGCGACGACGCCTTCTATCGCGCCCTTTCCGAAACGGCTGGGATCGCGCGCGATCTGTTTTTCGACCGTGTAGCCCATGATCGACGCAAGCACGGCGCCGCCACCGGGAAGAATGCCGAAGCAGGAGCCAACGCCAACCCCACGCAAGATCGCGGGCCATGATCGCCGCCAGTCATCCCGGGTTGGCAGCAGGGAACGCCAGGTAATGGACTTGCTGTCGAGCAGAACCGGCTTTGGCTTGCCCGCGCTTGCCATGAGTTCGGCGACGCCGAACAAGCCCATCGCGATGATGCCCACGTTGACGCCGTCGCTGAGGTGCGTGAAGCCGTATGTGAAGCGGGGCTGCCCGGAATTGACGTCGATGCCCACGATGCCGAGAATCATGCCGAGCACGACCATGATGAACGATCGCGCCGGAGAGCCCTTCGCCAAAGCCGCGGCGCCCGTCATGCCCAGAATGATCAGGGAGAAATATTCCGGCGATCCGAATTGCAACGCGAACTCCGCGACTGGCGGCGCGAACAGCGCCAGGATCACCACTCCAGCGAGGCTACCGCACAGCGACGCGATCGTGGTCATGAACAGCGCGACGCCAGCGCGGCCCTGTTGCGCCATCGGGTATCCGTCCAGACATTCCACCGCCGACACGGTATGCGGAATGTTCAGCAGAATGGCGCCGGTCACCGCCCCGTAAACCGCGCCATAGTAAAGGCCGGCGAGCATGATGAGTCCGGCGGTCGCCGGGACGTAATATGTTACCGGCAACAGGATCGAAACCGCGGCGACCGCTCCTACTCCGGGAATGACGCCCATGAAGTTGCCGACGGTGACGCCGAGGAAACAATAGAACAGGTTTTGAACCGTCAAC
>CAISEY010000008.1 GCA_903884435.1 uncultured Hyphomicrobiales bacterium
CCCCCCCCCCCTTCTTTCACTTTTCGCCATCGTCTCGAGTTCCGCGCCTCCGGTCCGCGCCGGGCGGACTAGCATGTCGCGTGCTTCTCGCGCACAAGCTGGCCCGACGGGCGTTTGCCGCGCGCCGCCGCCGGAACGCATGAAGGAGGACGACATGAAACGCGAGGAACTCACCGAAAAAATTCTCGACATCAAGCGCGAGAAGGGATGGACCTGGAAACACATCGCCGACGAAATCGGCGGCATGTCTCCGGTGCTCGTCGTCGGCGCGCTGCTGGGCCAGATGAAGCTGGTCAAGCCGCTCGCGGCGAAGGCGGCGAAACTGTTCGGCCTCTCGACGAACGAAGAGCGGATGCTCAACGAAATTCCGTATCGCGGCACGCGAATGCCGCCGACCGATCCGCTGATCTATCGCTTTTATGAAATGGTGATGGTCAACGGCCCCGCGTGGAAAGCCCTGATCGAGGAAGAATTCGGCGACGGAATCATGTCAGCCATCGATTTCAACATCGACTTCGAGCGCGAATCCAATCCGAAGGGCGACCGCGTGAAAATCACCATGTCCGGCAAGTTCCTTCCCTACAAATACTATGGCAACGAGCAGGGCATTCCCGACTACGGCTACAAGGAGACGTGAGGGCCATCGCCGGCGCCGGTTGATTCCATCCGGCGCCCGCGGTTACGCTGCGGGCGCGGGGCAAGGGAACGCGGGCAGGGGAAGCGCCAACGATGTCTGGAATGGATTTCAGCCGGACCTGGACGAGCGAGCCGGGCTTTCCCCGCGAGATCACGCCGGGCTTTTTCTGGTTCAGCACCTGTCTCGAAGTGCCATCCGGCGACCGGATTCTGCACAATCACAATTCCTGCTACCTGTTCGTCGGCGAGACGGCGTCGGTGCTCGCGGACACGGGAATGCCCTATGGCTGGGAGGAACTGCGCGACCAGTTGAAGGTCGCGCTGAAGGGGCGCCCGCTCGACTATATCTTTCCGACCCATCCGGAAGCCCCGCACATGGGCAACAGCGGGCTGCTGATGGCCGAATATCCCGACTGCGTCCTGGTCGGAGACCTGCGCAACTATCACCTGTATTATCCCGATCACACGCACCGGTTTCGCCCCATGAAGGCGGGCGACAGGATCGACCTCGGCGGGCGCGAATTGTGGCTCGTGCCGGCGGCGATCCACGATTTGCCCAACACGCTCTGGTGCTACGAACCCCGCGACAAGATCCTCGTCGTCGGCGACGGCTTTCCCTTCACCCACGAACACGCGCAAGGCCAGTGCGCCCTGACTTCGACGGAGTTGCCGCGGCGTCCGGAAGTCGAGGACACCACGCTCGTCATCGAACGAGCGCTGAGCTGGACTCGCTTCGTCGACGCCGAACGCACCATCGCCGACCTCGAGGCGTTTCTGAATGAATATCCAACCGAAATTGTCGGGCCGACGCATGGCGCGGTGACGCCCGATCCCGACGTGATCGCCGGGGTCTTCAAGGAAGGCCTGCGACGCATCAGGGGAGGCGGCGTTGGCAAGAACTGAAACCCTCGCGGACGGACTGCTCGTCATCAGCGATCTCGTGCCGGTCGACGGGCGCGTGAGCTGGCACGATCCGCAAGGGCAGGGGTTCGAGCCGCACAACGAATATCTCGTCCTCGAAGACGACCGCGCCCTTTTGATCGACACGGGCCACGCGGTTCATGGCCCCTCGCTCGTCGCGGCGCTGGAGGAAGCAAGGGGCGCGCGGTCCCTCTGTGTCTTGCTGACGCGCTCGGAGCTCGATTGTCTCGGAAATCTGCCCGCCGTCGTCGAGCGTTTCGACGACGTGAAAGTCGTCACCAGCAACGCTTTGCCGCCTATCGGCCTCGTGCATCTCGGGGCGAAACAACGGGGCGACGTTTTCGTGCACCATCTGACCATCGGCGACACGCTCGCGCCCTTCGGCTTCGCGCGGGTGCGTTCGCTGCAACCGGTCGTCAAGCTGCTGGGCACCTGCTGGGCCTTCGACGAGGCGACGCAAACCCTGTTCACCTCGGACTTTTTCGGAGCCGCGCTGATGCGCACGCCGAACGAACTCATCGCGCAGCGGGAGGCGTCCGGCCTGCCATCGCGCGAGGCGATCCGGCGCACGATTCTCGCCAAGTTCAACTGGCTGGCGCGGGCGGAAATCCACGAGGTCCTGGCGATCTGGGACAAGGCTTTCGCGACGCTGAAGCCGAAGATCATCGCCCCCATTCACGGCAAGCCGATCGTTGGCGCCGACCTCGTGGCGCGAACCATCACGGACTACCGGGCGGCGATCGCCGCCTGCCGCCAGACGTCCTGAGAGCACGCGAGCGCGGAAAACCGCGCCGGAGGGAGTTGCATGTTGAACCGATTGACGCGCCGCGCGGGCGCGTGGCTGGCCGCGATGGCGGGACTGTCCGGCGCGCCGGCGCTGGCGCAGGGCGATTTTTATCGCGGCAAGAGCGTGCATGTCGTCGTCAGCTACGCGCCTGGCGGCGGCTACGATCTCGCCGCGCGCGTGCTGAGCCGCCACATCGGGCGGCACATACCGGGGCAGCCGAACGTGGTCGTGCAGAACATGCCGGGCGCGGGCAGCCGGGTCGCGGCGGGCTATCTGCAAAACATCGCGCCGCAGGATGGCACGGTGCTCGGGATTTTCTCGCAATATCTGCAATTCGCGCAATTGATGGACCCGGACAAGAGTTTCGATCCCGCGAAATTCCAGTCCGTCGGCAATCTCGGCCAGGGCGGCGCCAACGTGATCGGCGCGATGAGCCGCACCGGCATCGCGAAAATCGAGGACCTTTACCAGAAGACGCTGATCGTCGGCTCCACCGGGCCGCAAACCAACACGGAGTATTACCCGTCGGCGCTCACCAATCTGTTCGGATTGAAGTTCAAGGTCGTCGCCGGCTACATCGGCGTTCCCGACATCACGCTCGCCATGGAGCGCAGGGAGCTCGACGGGTTCTCGAGTTCCGACTGGCCGGGCATCAAACGCGCGCGGCCGGAATGGCTGGCGAGCGGCGAGCTTCGGACCATCCTGCAAATCGGCTCGGCGCGCGAGCCCGAATTGCCGGATGTTCCCTTGATGATCGACCTCGCGCGCAACGCCGAGGAGCGCCAGATTCTCGAACTCGTGAGTTCCGGGGTCGATATCGGGCGACCGTTTTTCGCCGGGCCCGGCGTGCCGGCGGAGCGCATCGCGGTCCTGCGCAAGGCTTTCGACGACATGCTCCTCGATCCGGAATTTCACGAGGACGTGAAAAAGTCCGCCATGGCGATCTCGCCCATGAGCGGGGCGAAATTGCACGACATCATCCAGCGCACCATGAACGCGTCGCCGGAGATCGTGGCGAAAACGCGCGCCGCGATGGTCTTGCCGAAATAGCAGTCAGTTCCTGCCGACTCGGGCGCGCTGCACCACTTCGGGCGGCGCGGCGTAGAGTTTGGTCAGGAGATCGCCGATCTCCCGACCCGTGAGGGGGCCGACTTCCAGGCCGAGCTTGTCCGCCTCCGCGAGAAACTCGGGGTCTTTCATCGTCGCGTCAAAGGCCTCCCGAAGCGCCGCGACGCGTTCCGGCGCGACGCCAGGCGGCGCCATGAAGGGACGGGCGAACTTCATCGATCCGAAAATCAGCTCCATGGCGAGCCTGTCGCCGGGCGTCTTCGCGCGCTCGGTCGCGAGGGGCACGTCGAGGTGTCGCGGGTGTTTGTCGATGGCGAGCTGGATCAGCGGCTTCATCGACCCGTCGCGGAACCATTGCGGCCGCAGCGACAGGATCGACGACCAGTAGACGCCGCAAATGCCATCGAGTTCGCCGCGCTCGATGGCGAGCAGGATCGGCGCGACGCCGGGATAGCCGCCGACGAGCCTGAACTTCGTGCCGAGGATGCCGTTCAGCACCTGGGGGAACAAATTGCTGTCGGCGCCGGTGCCGGTGCCGCCGACGGCCATTTCCTTCGTGAAGGCATCGTCGAAAGTTTGAACGGGCGATGTGCGCCAGACCTGGCAGGTCGAGACTTCCGCGTTGATCGAACCGATCCAGGAAAACTCCGTGGGCCGGAACCGCGCGGCGGCGTTTCCGTAGAGCGGCTCGAAGGCGACGCCCGACTGGATCGTGGCCATCACGGTTCCATCGCGGGGCGCGTTGTTGAAAACGTGGTTCGCGGCGGTCAGCGATCCGGCACCGGGCATGTTCTGCACGACGAAGGTCGCGCCCGCGAGATGTTTGCCCATGTGGCGCGCCAGCAGTCGCGCGTAGGAATCGTAGCCGCCGCCGGCCTCGAGGCCGACGATCAGCGTCACCGTCTTGCCGGCGAAGGGCGCCGGCGTCTGCGCCGTCGCCGGGGCGAGGCAATGGAGCGCGCAAAGGGCGGTGAAAAGGCTGGCGCGGATCATGGTCGCTCGCGGTTCTGGCTAGGCCGGCAGTTATGTCGCTGGAGAGCCGCTTGTAAAGCGCGGGCTCGCTTTACAGGCGCGGGCGGTTGCCGCTAGCCTGCCAGAAACAATGAAGACACGGGGACGGGACGCCGCATGGACGCCTATTATTTCACCGAGATGCCCTATCCGCACATTCCTCCCCAGGACCAGATTTCGGGGATGCGCGTCATTCTGCCGAACCGGCACTTCGACCCGAAGATCGGCCACCAGCTCTACAATCGCTATCTCGACGAATATTGCCTCGCCGACGAAATGGGCCTCGAACTCATGGTCAACGAGCATCGCTCGTCGGTCGTGTGCATGGACGTCGCGGCGCCCCTGACGATGGCGATCCTGGCGCGGCAAACGAAGCGCGCCCGGTTGCTCATTCTCGGCAACTCCGTCGCCAATCGCGACGATCCCGTGCGCATCGCCGAGGAAATGGCGATGGTGGATTGCATCTCCGGCGGCCGGGTCGAATGCGGCATGGTGCGCGGCGTCACCTATGAATTGTTCGCCTCGAACACCAATCCGACGCTGACCAACGAACGCCTTTGGGAAGGCGTCGATCTGGTGCGCAAGGCGTGGACGCATCACGATGGCGATTTCAACTACGAAGGGCGCTTCTGGCACCGGCGCAACGTCAACATCTGGCCGCGGCCCTTCCAGCAGCCGAGCCCGCGCATCTGGATCACCGGCTCCAACGACGTGGACAACGTGCGGAAAATCGCGCGGGAGGGACATGTTTTCGCGACCTTCTTCCAGCCTTATGAAAAGGTGCGCGCCCTCTTCGACATCTACCGGAAAAACTACGTGAGCAACGGGCTGAAGGGCGGCGTCGCCTTCATGCCACTCGTCTACGTGGGCGACACCGACGAGGAGGCGATGCAGGGCGCCGACGAGATCGCCTGGTACATGCGCATGAAGGACGAGCCGCAGTTCCGCAATCCGCCGGGCTACGTGCCGATCGAGCCGAATGTCGCGGCCCTCAGGGGCAAATACACCGGGCGCAGCGACGCGGTGCGGGCGCAGGGGCTCGACTGGCTGCGCGAGAACGGCGTCGTCGTCGCGGGGACTCCCGACAGCGTCGTGAAACAGATCGAGCGGCTGCACGAACGCGTCGGCGGCGTCGATCACCTGCTGATGATGATGCAATGCGGCTTCCTCAGCCACGAGCGCACGGTGAAAAACATCCGGATGTTCGCGACCGAAGTCTATCCGCGCGTCCGGCATCTGTGTCCGGTCGAGCCGCTCGTCTCGCACGACGCGGCGGACCTCGCCGCCGCGCAATAATCGGGGAGACGACCATGCCCATGCGTTTATGGCCGCGCGCGGCGATTGTTATCGCGATGACGTGCGGCCTCGCCGTCGTTCCGCCCGTCGCGCGCGCGCAGGAGTTCTTCGCGGGCAAGCAGATCAACCTGATCGCGGGGTCCGCCCCCGGCGGCGGCTACGATCTCCTGGCGCGGCTGACGGCCCGCCACATGGGACGGCACATTCCCGGCAATCCCGCCATTGTCGTTCAGAACATGCCGGCGGGCGGCTCCATCGTCGCCGCGAACCTGCTCGCGAGTTCCGCTCCGCGAGACGGTCTGACAATCGGCCTGCTGCAACGCGGCGTGCTGCTCGCCGGGCTCGGCGGCGTTTCGCAGGTTCAGTACGACATCGGCAAGTTCAACTGGCTCGGCAGCCTCAACAGCGAGGTCGGCGTCGCGCTGGCGACCGCCGCCAGTCCGGTGAAAACGACGCGCGACCTGTTCGAGAAGGAGTTGATCGTCGGCGGCGTCGTCAACGTGGACATCGAGACGACGGCGCGGCTCTACAACGACCTGCTCGGCACGAAGCTGAAGATCGTCAACGGCTACAACAGCACGACGGAGATCGGACTCGCCATGGAGCGCGGCGAGTTGCAGGGCATCGCCGACTGGTCCTGGTCGAGCCTCAACGCGCAACATCCCGAGTGGTTGCGCGAGGGAACCGTGCGGATGCTGCTTCAGGGATCGCTGCAACCGAGCCCGGAATTGCCACAAGTTCCGAAGGCGCTCGACTTCACGAAGGGGCCGCTCGAAAAGCGCGTGCTCGAGCTTTATTTCACGCAAAAAACGGTCGCGCGGCCGTTCCTCGCGCCGCCGGGACTGCCGCCGGAGCGGCTCGAAATCCTGCGCCGCGCCTTCAACGCGCTCGCCGCCGACCGGGATTTTCTCGCCGACGCGGAACGCTCGAAGCTCGAGGTGAATTTGATCGACGGAGCCGCCGTGGAGAAGGTGATCGCCGTCATCACCTCGACGGACGAAGCCGTGCGGACGCGCTACGTCAACGCCACAAAATGAGAGCGCGTCCCTCCGGGGTCCGCTTTACAACGGCCGGCGCTTGCCGCTAGCTATGAGAAACAGGATCAACTCTTCGGGAAACGCTCATGCTGAGGCAACTCGCCACGCCGGTCAGATCTGAATTCGTCGATATCGGCGACGTGAAAATCGAAGTCGAACGTCGCGGCAAGGGCGCGCCGTTGCTGTTGCTGCCTGGCGAGGAAGCGCTCGAGGTCGAGGCGCCGTTTCTGGAGAAACTGGCGGAAACGCGCGAGGTCATCCTGTTCTGGCCGCCCGGCTTCGGCAAGTCGAACCGTCCGGACTGGATCACCAGCATGGACGACGTGGCCTATGTCTATCTCGACGTGATGGCCAGGCTCGGCCTCGACAAGATTCCCGTCGTCGGTTTTTCGCTGGGCGGCTGGATCGCCGCGGAAATGGCGACGAAGAGCGACGCGCGGTTTTCGAGCCTCGTGCTCGTCGATCCCTATGGAATCAAGATTGGCGGTCCCATGGATCGCGACATCGCGGACATCTGGGCGCTGCATCCGGACAAGGTCGCCTCGCTCAAGTGGCGCGACCGCGAGAAGGGCAAGCGCGATCTGTCGAAGCGACCCGACGAGGAGCTTTACGTCATCGCGCGCAACATCGAATCCTGCGCGCGCCTGTGCTGGCAGCCCTACATGCACAATCCGAAGCTGGCGAAGCGCCTGCACCGCGTCGGCGTCAGGACGTTGCTGATCTGGGGCGCCGACGACGGCATCGTGAAGACGGATTACGCGAAGGCCTATTCGGCGCTGATTCCGGGCTCCAGGCTCGCGATCATCCCGGAGGCCGGGCATCTGCCGCACGTCGAGCAGCCCGACGCATTCCTGAAGGAACTCACCGCCTTCATCGGCTGACGCCACTCGCGCCAATTTCCCGGGGAGCGCCGCATGGATTGCTACTACTTCACGGAAATGCCCTATCCGCACATTCCGCCGCACGACGAGGTTTCGTCGTTCCGCGTGACGCTGCCGAACCGGCTCTTCGATCCGAAAAAAGGCCACGAACTCTACAATCGCTATCTCGACGAATATTGCCTCGCCGACGAAATGGGTCTCGAACTCATGGTCAACGAGCACCGCTCGTCGGTCGTGTGCATGGATGTCGCCGCGCCTCTGTCGCTCGCCATCCTGGCGCGGCAGACGAAGCGGGCGCGCCTGCTCATCCTTGGACATTCCAGCGCCAATCGCGACGATCCCATCCGCGTCGCCGAGGAAAGGGCGATGGTGGATTGCATTTCCGGCGGCCGGCTCGAATGCGGCATGGTGCGCGGCGTCACCTATGAAATCTTCGCCGCCAACACCAATCCCACCATGACCAACGAACGCCTTTGGGAAGGCGTCGACATGGTGACGAAGGCCTGGACCCATCACGAAGGCGACTTCAACTACGAGGGCCGTTTCTGGCACCGCCGCAACGTCAATATCTGGCCGCGGCCCTACCAGCAGCCGCGACCGCGGATATGGATCACGGGCTCCAATGACCGCGACAACATCAAGATCGTCGCGGAGCAGGGGCATGTCTTCGCGACCTTCCTGCAACCGCACGGCAAGGTGCGTTCGCTGTTCGACCTTTATCGCGCGAACTACGTCGACAACGGCATTCCCGGCGGTCTCGCCTTCATGCCGCTGGTCTATGTCGCGGACACGGAAGAGGAGGCGATGAAGGGCGTCGACGAGATCGCCTGGTACATGCGCACCAAGGC
>CAISEY010000009.1 GCA_903884435.1 uncultured Hyphomicrobiales bacterium
CATCCGCTTCTCCCTGCCCATGTTCCCCGACGCCTCGCAATATTTTGCGCCGTTGGTCTGGACGCTCTCCATCATCGCCATCGTTTACACCTCGTTGGTGGCGCTGGTGCAGGAGGACATGAAGAAGCTCATCGCCTATTCCTCCGTGGCGCACATGGGTTTCGTGACCATGGGCCTGTTCGCGATGAACCAGCAGGGCGTGCAGGGCGCGATCTTCCAGATGGTGTCGCACGGACTCGTCTCCGGCGCGCTCTTCCTTTGCGTCGGCGTGGTCTACGACCGGATGCACACGCGCGACATCGCCGCCTATGGCGGCCTCGTCGAGCGCATGCCCGTCTACGCCGTGGCGCTGATGGTCTTCACCATGGCGAATGTCGGCCTCCCCGGCACGTCTGGCTTCGTCGGCGAGTTCCTCACGCTGGCGGGCGCCTTCTCGGCCAATAGCTGGACTGGCTTCTTCGCGACGTCGGGCGTGATCCTCTCCGCGGGCTACGCGCTCTATCTCTACCGCCGCGTCATATTCGGCGTGCTGGACAAACCGTCGCTGAAATCCATCGCCGACCTTTCAGCGCGGGAAATCGCGCTGCTCGCGCCGCTGGTCCTGCTCACCATCTATTACGGCGTGCATCCGCAGCCGATCCTCGACGCCTGCGCGGCCTCGGTCGCCGAGCTCATCCGGAATTACGACGTGGCGCTCGCGGCGACGAAAACAGCCGCCGTGGCGTTGCACTGAGGACATGACATGACGCCGATTTCCTTCGCCTTCGCCCACAGCCTGCCGGAGCTGCTGCTCGCCGCGGGCGCGCTCGTGCTTCTCATGCTCGGCGTTTTCAAGGGCGGAGATGGCCGCGACTGGATCATCAGCGAGGTCGCCATCGCCATCCTCGGCGTCGCCTTCATGCTTCTGTTCATCGACGTGAAGTCGGGCGCCATCGTGTGGGACGGCGCGTTCATCGACGATCTCTTCGGGCGCTTCATGAAGGGGCTCGTGCTGATCGGCGCCATCGTGTCGCTGGTTCTCTCGCTGGATTTCATGCGTCGCGAGAAGATCGACCTCTTCGAGTTTCCCGTGCTCGTCGTCATCGCGACGCTGGGCATGCTGATGCTGGTCTCGGCGCAAAACCTGATCGCGCTCTATCTCGGGCTCGAGCTCATGAGCCTCGCGCTCTACGTCATCGCGGCCTTCCATCGCGACAACGTGCGCGCCTCCGAGGCCGGCCTCAAGTATTTCGCGCTCGGCGCCCTGTCGTCGGGCATGCTGCTCTACGGTTCGTCCCTGCTCTATGGTTTCACGGGCACGGTTTCCTTCGCCGGCATCGCCCAGGCGATGCACGACAAGCCCGGCGTCGGGCTCGTGTTCGGCATCGTGTTCCTGCTCGCCGGCCTGTCGTTCAAGATGTCGGTCGTGCCGTTCCACATGTGGACGCCCGACGTTTACGAGGGCGCGCCGACGCCGGTGACGACCTTCTTTGCTTCCGCGGCCAAGATGGCGGCGGTGGCCATCACCGTGCGCGTCGTCATGACGGCCTTCCCCGGCGCGACCTCGCAATGGCGGCAGATCGTCGTCTTCACCTCGATCCTGTCGATGGCGATCGGCGCTTTCGCCGCCATCGGCCAGACCAACATCAAGCGCCTGATGGCCTATTCCTCGATCGGGCACATGGGCTTCGCGCTCGTCGGCCTCGCCGCCGGCACGGAGACGGGCGTGCAGGGCGTGCTGGTTTACATGGCGATCTATCTTGTGATGACGCTGGGAACCTTCGCGGCGATCCTGTCGATGCGCGTCACGGGCACTTATGTCGAGAACATCGGCGATCTCGCCGGCCTCGCGCGGACCAATGGTCCCATGGCCTTCTTTCTGGCGGCGATGATGCTGTCGCTCGCGGGCATTCCGCCGCTCGCGGGTTTTTTCGCCAAATGGTACGTTTTCAACGCGGCGATCCAGGCGCAGCTTTATCCGCTCGCCGTCATTGGCGTCCTCGCCAGCACCGTCGCCTGTTTCTACTATCTGCGCGTCGTCAAGATCATCTATTTCGACGAACCGGCGCCGCGGTTCGACAGGGCCAGCCCCGCCGTGACCGTCATCATGGTCGCGGCGTCGCTTCTGGTGATTTTCTTCGCGGTCTGGCCGGGTCCGATCGTTTCCGCCGCCACCGCCGCCGCGAAATCGCTTTTCTAGGTGACATTGCGGCTGCGCGACGAGACGGCGGCGCGTTCCTGGCGCCTTGAATCCTTCGAAGAGCTGGGCTCGACGAATGACGAGGCCATGGAGCGTGGACGCGCGGGCGATCCCGGCGGGCTGTGGATCGTCGCGGCGCGTCAGAGCGCGGGGCGCGGGCGCCTTGGTCGCGTCTGGTCCTCGCCGCCCGGAAATCTCTTCGCCAGCCTTCTTCTCGTCGATCCCGCGCCGCCCGATCGGGCGCCGCAGCTCGGTTTTGTCGCCGGCGTCGCGCTGATCGAGGCCCTGCGCGAAGTCGCCGGCGCCGGAGATCGCGTTGCTCTGAAATGGCCCAACGACGCCTTGTTCGACGGTGGCAAGCTCGCGGGGATTTTGCTCGAGGCGTCGCAATTGCCTGGTGGCGCCTTCGCTTGCGTCGTCGGCGTTGGCGTCAATTGCGCCTCGCATCCCGCGGGGCTTCCCTATCCCGCGAGCGACCTTTCCGAGTTCGGCGCCCGGGCATCGCGCGAAAATTTGTTTCCCGCGTTCGCGGACTGTTTCGCTCGCTGGTTCGATAAATGGAGCGGCGGCGACGGATTTCCCCTTGTTCGCGAGGCCTGGCTCGCCTCCGCGGCGGGCCTTGGCGCGCAAATCGAAGTCGCGCGGGGCGATGGGCGGCTGAAAGGCCTGTTTCGCACCATCGATTCGCGCGGACGCCTTGTGCTGGACGCGGATGCGGGCGAGACAGTCATCGAGGCGGGCGATATTTTTCTGTCGGTCGGCCCGCGCGTCGAGTCGCGGCGACCAGAGGACCAAACATAATGGCGGAAAGCAACGACGAACTGGTTTTCGCGCCGCTGGGCGGACTTGGCGAAATCGGCATGAACGC
>CAISEY010000010.1 GCA_903884435.1 uncultured Hyphomicrobiales bacterium
CCGGCGGCGATGGCGCTTCCGTTCACCTCGCCGAAGCCGACGTGAAGATTGAACGTGATGTTGTCGGAAAACATCGCGTCGTAATAGTTCACGACGGCCTGCACCCCGGCCTGGAAGCCCGCGGGAGCCGCGCTCACCGACGAATCGTAGCTGACGACAATGTTCACGGAACCCCCCATTTGGCGGCGGGAGCGAAAGGAAACCGGACAGGCGCGCGCGAACGCCATCCAGCGCGCGTGACAGCGGCGCGCCAGCGCAGACGACACGAAACACACGTCGGGTTCAAGTTAATTTTCGAAGTAGCTTCGTGCTTAAAGCGCGGTGGATACTTTCCCCGAGGAGCCATCGGCGGGCCGGAATTGTCCAGAAAACAGGCAATCCTCGTAAAATCTATTGGCCTGCCCGCCACGCCGGCCCGTCCGGCTGGCCGGCGCGACCGACAGGTTCAAATATCGGCGGGCGGATTGTAGGCCAGCGCCTCGGGCGTGAGATCGCAGGGCGGATACTTGACCATTTTCTGGAAGAGCATGTGCATGAAGAGAAACAACGGTTTCGCCTTCATCACGAGCAGCACCATTTCCTCGTCCGTGTCGTTGAAATGCTGATGCACGCAGGCGTTCTCGACGATGAACGCGTCGCCCTGCCGGTAGGGGATCTTGCGCAGATCATGCACGTCGTAGCCGGAGCCGCGCAAAACGTACATGACCGCCGAGTTCATGTGGCCATGGTTCTGCCCGTAGGCGCGGGGCGCGAAGGCGTTGAGGTGGACCTCGATCGCCTGCGACAGTTTCGCGTGGCCGGGGTTGATCGGCGTCTTGGAATACATCTGCGGGCCGCCCTTCCACTTCATCTCGCCGGCGCGGATGACGCGGGGCTGGCTGAAGAGTTCGGTGATGAGGTTGCCGTAGGTGCCCTCGAGCGCGCGGACGAAAACGCGCTTTTTCTGCCAGCGCTCCCACACGACTTCCTTGCCGGCGTTGACGTTGTGGCCGGGCTCGCCAGGCTTGACGTAGGTGTGGGTCTCGGTCGGGGCCAGCGTCTCGTCCATGGGTCGTCCTCGGTGTCGTCCTCGCGCGTTCGGCGATACCATAATTCAACGCGGCGCGCGGCGCCAGCGGCGCGGTTGACGCGCGGGGCGGCGCGAACCTAAGAGAAGCTCGTTCTGGCGCGTCGCGTGGAGGAAAAATGGCCCGGTTCATGACCCTGCGGGAAGCCGTCGCGGAAAACGTCCACGACGGCGACGTCGTGGCGATGGAGGGTTTCACCCACCTCATCCCCTTCGCCGCCGGCCATGAAGTGATCCGCCAGGGCCGCAAGCGTCTCACGCTGATCCGCATGACCCCGGACATTATCTACGACCAGATGATCGGCATGGGCTGCGCGGAGAAGCTGGTCTTCTCCTGGGGCGGCAATCCCGGCGTCGGCTCGACGCACCGCATCCGCGACGCCGTGGAAAACGGCTGGCCGAACCCGCTGGCGCTGGAAGAACATTCCCACGCCGCCATGGCCAACGCCTGGGAGGCGGGCGCCGCCAACCTGCCCTTCGCGGTGTTCCGCGGCTACATCGGCGTCGATCTGCCGAAGGTCAATCCGAGGATCAAAAGCGTCGCCTGTCCCTACACGGGCGAGGTTCTCGCCACCGTGCCGGCCCTGCGGCCCGATGTCGGGATCATTCACGCCTGCCGCGCCGACCGGGCCGGCAACGTGCTGATCGAGGGCATCACCGGCTGCCAGAAGGAGGCCGTGCTCGCCTCGAAACGCAGCATCGTCACCGTCGAGGAAATCGTCGACGATCTCGGCACGACCTCGCCCAACGCGGTCGTGCTGCCCTCGTGGACCATCGGCGCCGTCGTGGCGGTTCCCGGCGGCGCCTTTCCGGCCTACGCGCACGGTTATTACAAGCGCGCCAATTCCTATTACATCGCCTGGGACAAGATCGCGCGCGAGCGCGAAACCTTCCTCGCGTGGATGAAGGAAAACGTTCTGGAAAAGGGTCCGGAAGCCTTCGCGGTTCACGCCGGACGGAGGGCCGCGTCGTGAGCGATTTCACCCCGACCGAAATGATGACCATCGCCGCGGCGCGCGCGCTCGGCGACAGGGACATTTGCTTCGTCGGCATCGGCGCGCCCTCGGCGGCCTGCAATCTCGCGCGCCTCACCCACGCGCCGGGCGTCACGCTCATCTACGAATCCGGCACGATCGCGACGAAACCCGACGTGCTGCCGCTCTCCATCGGCGACGGCGATCTCTGCGACACCGCGCTGACGACCGTGTCGGTGCCGGAGATGTTCCGCTACTGGCTGCAGGGCGGCCGCGTCACCGTCGGCTTCCTCGGCGGCGCGCAGATCGACCGTTACGCCAATCTCAACACCACCGTCGTCGGCGACTACCACAAGCCGAAGGTGCGACTGCCCGGCGGCGGCGGCGCGCCGGAAATCGCCACGAATTGCGGCGAGATTTTCATCATCATGGCGATGGGCAAGCGCGCCTTCGTCGAGAAACTGCCGTTCATCACCTCCATGGGCCACGGCCCGACGGGCCGCGAGCGCCGCGCGCTCGGCGTGAAGACAAAGGGACCGACGAAACTCATCACCGATCTCTGCGTTTTCGAACCGGACGACGAAACGAAGGAAATGACCGTCGTGTCGCTGCATCCCGGCGTCACGCGCGAGCGGGTGATCGAGAATTGCGAATGGGCCCCGGCCTTCGCCGCGAACGTCGTGGAGACCCCGCCGCCGACGGAGCGCGAACTCGCCGTGCTGCGCGACATTCACGCGCGCACGAAAGCCGCGCACGCGAAGTCCTGAGGCTCTATCCCGGGACGCAGATTTCCTTCAGCGCGCGCCATTCGCCAAAATCGAGAATCGGCTTGCCGACGGCGGGCCGCTCCTCGCGTCTGAAGCGTTCAAGGCGATCGCCGGTCAGGGGATGGCTCGCGAGAATGCTCGCGCCGCCGTCCTTCTGATCTCCGGTGACGCGCAGCATCAGTTCGCCCGCCGGCACGGCCGAGCGCCCGATGCTGTTCATGGTCTCGATGGCGACGCCATCGGCGCCGCTCTCGGCCTCGCGCGAATAGGACGAGTTGAGCAATTGCTGGGTGGCGACGATCACGGCGCTGGAGCCGGTGACGTCGCCGAACAGCAGGCCCACGAGAAACGACGCGCCGCCCGCCTGGACGAGGCGGCGCATTCCGTCGCGATGTTTGACGTGGCCGAGTTCGTGCGCGAGCACGCCGGCGATCTCGTCGGGCGTCTCCGCCTCGTCGAGCAATCCGCGGAACAGATAAACGCGCCCTCCCGGCAGGGCGACGGCGTTGCGCACGCCGCTGCGGATCACCCTCGCCTCGATTGGCATGCCCGCGAGGCCGGCGCTCTCGATGGCCGTCATCATTTTCGCGAAGGCCTTCAAGCCTTCCTCGCCGGAACAGGTCTTCGTGTCGAAGATCGCGCCGATCTGGCCATTGACCATGTCGCCGACGCGTTTCTCGAACGAGACGGGAATCATCGGCGCGAGCCGGTCCGCGATCAGGGGAACGCCGAAAATCGTCACGGCCAGAATCGAGGCCGCCGCCGCGAGCGACCATCCAACGATTCGCCAATGTGTGTGGACGCCGGTTTCCTCCGCGTAGAGCGCCGGACAGGCGGCGATCAGGGCGGAGCGAAATCCGCCATCCGTCACGACGAGCCGCGCGAGTTCGGGCGCGCTAGACGAAGCAAGCCGCAACTCGGTCGCGAGTCCGTCGGCGCGGCGAATCGAGGCGAGCGGCCATTGATCGACGACGACGCCATTCTCGAGAATTTCGAGCGCGCCCGAGAGGCGCAGGCGCACCGCGCGGCGGCGATTGACGAGGCCGTCGAACCAGGCGGCGTCGGCCTCCCGCGAAGATGCGTCGGTCATCGTGGATTCCGCGTTTCGTGAGCCATCAGAGCCCGGCGACATCGAGACCGTGGGCGAGGCCTTCGCCGCGCGCGTTCGCGGCCTCGCCGCGCGCCGCGACGCCATCGACCGCGTCCGGACGCGAAACCGCGATGCTGACGGCGATCATACGCCAGACTTCGCGCGTCAGATAGAACCGCTGCACGACGCCAACCGCGAGGAGCAGCGCGAGATAACCGACGGCCGCGGCGACGATCAGCGGCGCGGCGCGCCAGAAATTGTTCGCGTCGAGGTTTTCGAG
>CAISEY010000011.1 GCA_903884435.1 uncultured Hyphomicrobiales bacterium
CCCGACAACGCGCTGGTGTTCACCGACGAGAGCCACGTCACCGTTCCGCAAATCGGCGCCATGTACAAGGGCGACTTCCGCCGCAAGGCGACGCTGGCCGAATATGGCTTCCGCCTGCCCTCCTGCCTCGACAACCGGCCGTTGCGCTTCGAGGAATGGGAGGCCATGCGCCCGCAAACCATCCATGTGTCCGCGACGCCCGGCTCCTGGGAAATGGAGCGCACCGGCGGCGTTTTCGTCGAACAGGTCATCCGCCCCACCGGCCTCATCGACCCGCCCGTGGAAATCCGCCCCGCGCGGGCGCAAGTCGATGACCTGCTCGGCGAGGTCCGCGAGGTCGCGCTGGCGGGCTACCGCACGCTCGTCACCGTGCTGACCAAGCGCATGGCCGAGGATCTCACCGAATACCTGCACGAAAACGGCGTGCGCGTGCGCTACATGCACAGCGACATCGACACGATCGAACGCATCGAAATCCTGCGCGACCTGCGCCTCGGCGCCTTCGACGTGCTCGTCGGCATCAACCTGTTGCGCGAGGGCCTCGACATTCCCGAATGCGCCCTGGTCGCCATTCTCGACGCCGACAAGGAAGGGTTTTTGCGCAGCGAAACCTCGCTGGTGCAGACCATCGGCCGCGCTGCGCGCAACGTCGACGGCCGGGTCATTCTCTACGCCGACCAGATCACGGGATCGATGGAGCGCGCCATGGCGGAAACCAGCCGCCGCCGCGCCAAGCAGGAGGCGTACAACAAGGAAAACGGCATCACGCCGGCGACGATCAAACGCGGCATCCAGGATATTCTCGGCTCGGTTTACGAGGCCGACCACGTCACCGTCGACATCGGCCTCGCCGCGCCGGCCATCGGCCACAACATGAAGGCGACCATCGCCGATCTCGAAAAACGCATGCGCGAGGCCGCCGCCAACCTCGAATTCGAAACCGCCGCGCGCCTGCGCGACGAGGTGAAGCGGCTGCAGGCCGTCGAACTCGCCATCGGCGACGACCCCATGGCCCGCCAGCAGGACGTGGAGCGCGACGCCGGCGCCTACGCGGGCGAGCGGAAATTCGGCGCGGCGGCGAACACGCCGGCGTCCCGTCCGCACAAGCCGACGGACGCCGACATGGGCCCGCACAATTTCGGCGGCGGCGAGGCCAGACCCGCCGCGCGCAGCAGCGCCGGCAAGGGCGGATCGCACGGCGGGAAGGCGCGGCCTTACAGGGGGAAGCGGTAGGCGGCCTGTCTCTCCCCTCCCCGCGGAGCGGGGAGGGGCCGGGGGTGGGGCCTCTCCGCGACGCGAAAGATACACCTCACGCGCGTCGTTCCACGACAGCCGCGATCGTCTCGATCACGCTGTCCATGTCGGACATGACCTGAAAATTCCAGAAGCGCAGAACGCGCCAGCCCCGGGCGGCCAGCGCGGCGGCGCGCGCCGCGTCATACGCCCGCGCGCGATCGTCGCCATGTTGCGCGCCATCGACCTCGACGACAATCCGCGTCGTCACGCACGCGAAATCGACAATCGCGGCGCCGATGACGACCTGCCGGCGAAAATGCGTGCGCTCCAGCGGCAACCGCCGCCGCAAATGCCACCACAACCGGCTCTCGGGCGCGGTCATGGCGCGGCGCATGTCGCGCGCGCGCTTTTCAAGCGTCGGATCGACGTGCTCGCGCATGCGAGAAGCCCCACCCCTTACCCCTCCCCGTTTCACGGGGAGGGGAGTTCGCGACATGTGTCCGCGAACTGAAACGCCCGTCAATCGCTCAAGCCAGGCAGGCCCCGTGCTCTCCCCTCCCCGCGGAGCGGGGAGGGGCCGGGGGTGGGGCCACGGGAGAAAAACCACACCAGCGCTATTCTTCGTTTTCCCCCGCCTCCACCTCCCGCAACGCCGCCTTCCCCTCGTCAAACGTCACAATCGAATCCGGCAACCCGATCAACACCAGTGGACACGGATTCCCCACGCCGCGCTTCACTCGATCTTCCAGCTTTCGCCAGTGCGTCGTCGCCTCGCCGAACTTGTCCGCGACGAATTTTTCCGTGAAGGCTTCGCGAAACGGCACGGGATTCTTGTTGCGCCGCACGAGATTGTTGATCGCGGCGCGTTGTCGCGTCGTGGGTTGGTAACCCCAGTGTGGCATCTGATCGAGATCCAGAATATTTCGCTCGTCGAGAAAGCGCCGCACGAGGCCGCGCATGTTTCCGTGAAGCGACTTGCCACGGGTGACAATCACGCCAACCGAGATCGCGCCATCCGCGTGCAACCGCTTGAAATTCTCGAGGTCCCGATCGAAAAACGGATCCTTGTTGTTCCATTCGATTTCAAGCGCGACGCGCAAGCCATCCGCGAAGGTTCGGACATGATCGACCTCGTGCGACTGACTTTCGCGCGGCACGTCGTTGATGCGCTTTTCGACGACAAAGGTTGTTTTCAACCAGTTCTTCGCCGACAGCGCGCGCCGCAATCGCTGGGTGCCCCTGGCCTCGCCGCCGCCGCCCGCGATGATTTCCTCGACGGGTATGGTCGCGCCAAGCAGGGCGGATTCGAGTTCAATGGCGGCGTCCGGAAAATCACTGCTCAAAATGGCTTTCGCGTGAGCCTGATACTCAACCTGAAAACCCCTGCCGATCAGCGCGTCGAACATGCGCCCGGCCTTCACTCGGCCGGGACGGCGACCCGCCGTTCACTGGCGGAATTATGCGAATAGGTGTCCCACGTCGGCGCGTAGGATTCATCGGCCTGATTTCCCCAGACGGTCCACTTTGGCCGCGCGCCGCGCGCGAACATTTCGAGGTAGGGGCCAGGCGAACAGGATTCGATGATGTCGTACTGCTCGTCTGGCTTGCGACTGTGTTCGCGCTTGCGTGTCGAGAAGAGATTCACTTGCCGACGCCCCGGAGCCAGCGTGCGTGCGTTCTTGCCGCGCACGCCGAACAGGATGACCTCGGTGACATTGCGGAAATAAAACCCGACGCCGCGTCCGTCGGAGCCGCCATCCTTGCGGATTTTATGCCAGATGACGTTGGATTTGTATTGAAAGCCCCAGGCGCGCAGGACTTCGATCCCTTCGGGAAGCAGGGCGTTGGGCACCCAGAGATAGAGATGCGCCGTGTCCGCCGCGACTTTCGCCACCGGCAGTTCCTTGATCTCGTCGAGCTTCATCGTGCCGTAGCGATTGAGCCGCCGGTGCTCGGGGGCGATCTTGCCGGTCTTGTTCTGGAATTGCCACGGCGGGTCCGCCAGAATGGTTTTGAACCGGCGGCCTTTGGCGAAGCCAAGGAGGTCTTCTGACGCGGATAGCAAGCCCGTTCCCCCAAAAGAATCGTCGATGGATCCACAAATCGTCGCGCATTCGCTATATCAGACATGAATAGAACAAATATCGAACAAATACAAGCCGGCGGTCGGTTCTGCACAAGCGTTTCCGGCCAGGGCGCGACTCGCGCGCCCCTCCCCCGCCATTGCCCGCCGCAGCGCGCGCGGCTAACCTGCCTTTCGAAACAAACTCGCACACGGGGATCGGGGAATGGAAACGCGCGGCGCGGGAACGACGGGCGGTCGCAAGATGCGGCTGTCGATGTTCATGACGGGGGATTCCAACTATCACATGGCGGGCTGGCGCCTGCCAGGATCGCGTCCCGATCTCGGCGTGCAAATTCGCGAATGGGCGGAGGTCGCGCGCAAGTGCGAGAGCGGCAAGCTCGACATGATGTTCATCGCCGACGGCCCCGGCGTCTCCGGCACGGAAGACCCGGAGACGATGAGCCTTTCGGCGCGCATCGACCGCATGGACCCGATCGCGACACAGTCGGCGCTGGCGATGGCGACGGAGCGGCTGGGCCTCGTCGCCACCATTTCCACGAGCTACAACGAACCGTTCAATCTCGCGCGCGCCGTCGCCTCGCTCGATCATATTTCCGCCGGTCGCGCCGGCTGGAACATCGTCACGTCCGGCAACAAGACGGACGCGCTGAACTTCAACCTCGACACCCACACGCCCCATGGCGAGCGCTACGAACGCGCCGAGGAATTCGTCGACGTGGTGCGCGGCCTCTGGGACAGCTGGGACGACGACGCCTTCGTGCGCGACAAGGCGGCGGGACGCTACGTCGATCCGGCGAAAATGCATTTCCTCGGCCACAGGGGCAAGCACTTCCAGGTGCGCGGCCCGCTCAACGTGCCGCGGCCGCCGCAGGGCCATCCGATTCTCGTCCAGGCGGGCTCGTCGGAGCCCGGCATGAACCTCTCCGCCCGCGTCGCCGACGTGGTCTTCACCTCGCAATCCGGCCTGAAGAGCGCGAAGATTTTTTACGACAACGTCAAGAGCCGTTGCGACCGTTATGGCCGCTCGCCCGATCACATGAAGGTCATGCCGGGCACGTTGCTGTTCATGGGCCGCACCAACGAGGAGGCGCGAGAGAAATACGACAAATTGCAGTCGCTGATTCCGCTGAAGGTGGCGCTGCAACGGCTCACCAACAATCTCGGCGGCGTCGACGTGACGCAGTTCGATCTCGACGGCCCGCTGCCGGACATTCCGCCCAACAGCGCGCGCGTCAGCTCCATCGAGAGCTATCTCATCATCGCGCGTCGCGAGGGACTGACCGTGCGGCAGATGGCGATGCGCTCCGCGGCCGCCAAGCATCACGGCGCGCTGATCGGTTCCTACAAACAGATTTGCGACGAACTCGAATGCTGGTTCACCGAGGGCGCGGCGGACGGTTTCAACATCCTGCCGAGCGACGCGCCGGGCGCGATCAACGATCTCGTCGATCACGTCGTGCCGGAATTGCAACGGCGCGGGCTTTTCCGCGTCGAATACGAGGGCCGCACGCTCCGGGAAAATCTCGGCGTGCCGCGTCCCGAAAGCCGCTATTCACTGAACCGCCAGAGCGCCTGACGCGCGGGAGTTTGCCATGCCGGACTTCGACGAAAAATCCCTCGCCGCGATGCGCGCCATCAGGCCGGAAACCTTCAGCCTGAAAATCCCGCTGCTCTCGGGCGGCATGTCGCGCGATCTGCTCTGCCGCGGCGAGAACTCGACCTTCCGCATCCATTGCTATTCCACCGGCATGGGCGAGAAACACGGCTTCCACGCGCACACCGAGGAAGAACACGTCTTCGTCGTGTTGCAGGGACAGGCGGTGTTCTCCAGCCTCGACGGAAAATTGCCGACCGTCGGCAAGAACCAGGGCATCTGGCTGCCGAAGGGCTGCTTCTACGAATTCTACAACCCCGGCCCCGATCCGCTGATCGTGCTTCGATTTGGCGCGTGCGCGACCGGCGCGAACGAATCCACGCGCGTGACGCCGGAAGGCGCGCCGATCAAGGGCCGTTCCAGCGCGAATCCGGAACTCGCCGTCCCCGTCTTGATGGAGGGCCGCTATTTCGAATAGAAAGCCGCGTCCCGCGTTCGCGGGAGAGACGGCGGGTGTCACAGTATCGCCCTATTTTTCGTCACGAGTGTATCGCGGGCGTTCGCTCCGGTGGGGCTGACGCCTGGAATTGTGGAGTTTGACATGATGAAATTTTTCGCGCCGGCGGCGCTGGCCTTTTCGGTCGTCTTCGCCGCTCCGGCGGAAGCGGCGCGTTGCCCGTCGGGGCAAATCTATCGCGTCTCGCTCAAGATCTGCGCCTCGCGGTCCGCGAGCATGCAATTCGTCGGTCACGCGCGGTCTGGCGGCGGGTCGAACACGACGCGCGTCGAGAAGACCGTCGCCACGCCGCCGCCCGCCGGGCGCGCGCGGGAGGAACAACCGGAAGTCGCCCGCAATTACGCGCCGGACCCGGAGCCGGTCGCGGCGCCGACTCCCGTCCGAACGCGCGGAATCTCGCTTCCGGTCGCCGCGCCGGAGCCGGAGGTCGCCTCGCCCTACGGCGCGCTGCGCTGAAGACGGCTAGAGCCGCACGGGCGCGTCGGGAAAGCTCAATTGTTCCCGCGCCCGCCAGTCGTGCGTGACATAGTTCAGGATCACGGACTTGCGCACGCCCTTGATGGGCCGCTTCTCGAAGCCGTGCCAGCTATGGTCCGACGGCACGAAAATCATCGCGCCGCCCGGCTTGAAGGGCGACCGGCCGACGTGTTCGCCGGGCGTCCGGTAGAGATCGGTGCCGAGGTCCTCGTGCCCCTCGCTCAGATAGACGAGGCAGGTGAATTTCTTCACGCCGAGATCCGTGTGCGGCTCGAGCCAGAAGCCGTCGATGTCGAGGGCGTATTCCAGCCGCAGGAACGTGTCGTCGATTTGCGCGCCAAACCCTTCGTGAATGGCGCGCGTCGCCTCGCGCGATTGCAGCGCCTCCGCGACGGCCCGCATCACCGGAAAACGCTCCATGCCCGCCGCGTCGAAATAGGAACGCGACTCATTGTGCAGTTCACGCTTGCCGGAAACGCCGTCGAGCGAGGGCGCGGCGAAGGGCAGGTTCGCGAGTTCGCGCGTGACCTCGTCCGGAAAGGCCCGGTCGAGCAGCCACCAGCGATAGGGATCGTCGTGGGTCTTTCGCGCGGCGATGGCGGCGCCGAACGCGCGCGCGATCTCGGCGGAGGAGAAAGTCTGTGTCAAATCAGCGTCCTTGCGAGGCCCCGCCCCGGAAAGCGCCGGACCATAGGCTCCGGGACAAACGGGGGCAAGTCTGTCTGTGCGCGGCGACCCCGCTGTGATTTCGATCAAGGGCTTTTTTCGTCGTCTTCTTCGTGAGAAGCTGCCGGACGGCCAATTGCCGAATGGAGACATTTCATGCCGGGACAATGTGTGCGCTCGAAGCTGGCCCTGGCCGGCGCGATCGCTGTTTTCGCGGCCTCGGGCGCCTTCGCCCGACAGGGCCTCCACACGCCGGCGAAAAACGATCCGGAGCGGGCGGCGATCCTCGACGGGCTCCGCCATCATGGCGAGAACGCCGACCGGATATTCGACGTGCGCGCGCTCAGGGTGCGGGGCGGCTGGGCGTGGGTGACGGCGAATCCCCGCTCGCGCGACGGACGCAACCGCTACGAACCGGAATCGGCGCTGCTCCGCGAGGAAAGCGGCCGATGGAGCGTTGTGGACCAGCCCTGCGGCGAGGAAGATTGCTCGACGCGAAAGGAAGTCGCGCGAATGAAAAAGGCATGGCCAGCCGCTCCGGCGGACATATTTCCGAAATAGAGCTTCGCGCTCCCCGGACGGCCTGGCTTTTCCCGAACGCGGGGAACGACCATCAACGCGAGGCGAAGCGGCGCGCCCCTTGCGCCAGCGGCGCTTCTCCTGTTGATGGAGAGGCCGCGCGGACGGCGTGGCTCCGGAAAACTCCCATGGCAAGCGAAACGGCACACGGCCCCGAAGCGGCGATCGAACCTTGCCCGCTGTGCAAGAAGCCGCCGGCGCTTTGCGTGTGCGAATCCGTGGAGCCCATCGACAATCGCGTCGCCCTGCTGATCCTCCAGCATCCGCAGGAACAGGACAAGGACCTTGGCACGGCGAGGCTGACTGCCCTGCATTTCAGCGATTCCGTGTTCAAGATCGGCCTGTCCTGGCCGAGTCTCGCGAAGGCGCTGGGCCGGCCCGCCGATCCCAAACGCTGGGCCGTGCTCTATCTCGGCTCGGCCAAACCCGCCGATTTTCCGGAAGGGGCCGAAGTCGCCGTGCTCGACAAGGCGGGCCAGCCGGTTCTCCACCAGAACAGCGAATTACGCGAGATCGAGGGAATCGTCGTTCTCGACGGAACCTGGAGCCAGGCGAAAACCCTCTGGTGGCGCAACGCCTGGATGCTCAAGTGCAAGCGCGTCGCGGTGCGCCCGTCACGCCCCTCTCTCTACGGCAAGCTGCGAAAAGAGCCGCGCAAGGAAGCCCTGTCGACGCTCGAATCCGTCGGCCTGCTGCTGGCGCGGCTGGAGCGGCGTCCGAACATCGAGACGAAATTGCTGAAAACCTTCGAGCTCATGCTCGACCGCTATCGCGAGCACCGCAAGGCGATGAAACAAAACGTCCCGCCCGCGCGGTGAAACGAGGGAGAAACAGATGAAACGCCTTGTCGCCGCCCTGCTCGGCGCGTGCCTTGTCTCGGCCTCCGCGTCCGCCGCGGACCTCAAGGTTCTCAGCGGCAACGGATCGCGACCCGCCGTGATCGAACTTTCCGCGCGTTTCGAAAAAGCCACGGGCCACAAGGTCAACATCGAATTCTTCGTCAATCCGACCGTGAAGAAAAAGGTCGAGGACGGCGAGGCCTTCGACGTCGCGGTGCTCAACCCGCCGGTGCTCGACGATCTCGTCAAACAGGGCAAGATCGTCGCCGGCACGCGCGCGGTGATCGGCCGCATCGGTCTTGGCGCGGCGATCAGGGCCGGCGCGCCGCGGCCGGACATTTCCACCGTCGAGGGCTTCAAGCGCGCGCTGCTCGCCTCGAAGGCGGTCGCCTATCCGGGAGACGGCGCGAGCGGCATTTATTTCGCCAGCCTCGTCGAGCGTCTCGGCATCGCCGCTCAAATGAAGGACAAGATGATGCCCATGCCCGGCGAATACAACGTCGAGGTCGTGGCCGACGGCAAGGCGGACATGGTCGTCGTCGTGGCCTCGCGCATGTATGGCGTCAAGGGCGTCGCCTCGCTCGGTCTCATACCGGCGGAACTGCAAACCTGGATCGGCTTCGCGACGGGCGTCTCCGCCACGTCGAAACAACCGGAGGCCGCGCTCGCCCTGACGAAGTTCCTGACCTCTCCCGCGGCGGCGCCGGTGCTGACGGAAATGGGGATCGAACCCGGCAAGGAATAGCCGCGCGCTCCGCTCTTGCCCGGCGCTCGCCGCATACCTTACATAGCTCCGGCGTCCCGACGGCGGACACTCGCCCGCACTTCCTTCCGGAGCCATCCATGCCGCAAGCCCCGACCCTGCATGCCCGCGTGATCATCGTCGGCTCCGGCCCCGCCGGCTACACCGCCGCGATCTACGCCGCGCGCGCCATGCTGGAGCCCGTGCTGATTTCCGGTTTCGAGCCGGGCGGCCAGTTGATGATCACGACGGACGTGGAAAACTACCCGGGATTCAAGGACGCCATTCAGGGCCCCTGGCTGATGGAGCAGATGAAGGCGCAGGCCGAACACGTCGGCGCGAAGATGATTTCGGACCACGTCGTGAAGGCCGATCTGTCGAAACGCCCGTTCCGTCTCGAGGCCGACAGCGGCGCCGTCTACACCTGCGACGCGCTCATCGTCGCCACCGGCGCGAAGGCGCGCTGGCTGGGCCTGCCGAGCGAGGAAACGTTCAAGGGCTACGGCGTCTCCGCCTGCGCCACCTGCGACGGTTTCTTCTATCGCGGCAAGGAGGTCATCGTCGTCGGCGGCGGCAATTCCGCCGTCGAGGAAGCGCTCTACCTTGGCCATCTCGCCTCGAAGGTGACGGTCGTGCATCGCCGCGACTCCTTCCGCGCCGAAAAGATTTTGCAGGACCGGCTGCGGCGCAATCCGAAAATATCCGTGATCTGGGATCACGCGCTCGAGGAAGTGCTCGGCGAGCAAAATCCGCCCGGCGTCACCCGTGTCAAACTGAAGAACGTGAAGACCGGCGCCATCACGGAACAAAAGGTCGATGGCGTTTTCGTCGCCATCGGCCATTCGCCGGCGTCGGAACTCTTCGTCGGCCAGCTCGACGTGAAGCCCAACGGCTATATCCGCACCGCGGCGGATTCCACCGCGACGAGCGTGCCGGGCGTGTTCGCGGCGGGCGACGTGACGGACGACGTCTATCGCCAGGCGGTCACGGCCGCCGGAATGGGCTGCATGGCGGCGCTCGAAGTCGAGCGTTTCCTCGCCGCCGCGGAGACGCCGCGCGCCGCGGCGGAATAGGCGGGACCGGGTGGACTGGGACAAGCTGCGCGTCTTTCACGCCGCCGCCGAGGCGGGCTCCTTCACCCACGCGGGCGACGCGCTCGGGCTGAGCCAGTCCGCCGTGAGCCGCCAGGTGAGCGCGCTCGAGGCGGACATGCAGGTGCCGCTGTTCCACCGTCACGCCCGCGGCCTCATCCTCACCGAACAGGGCGAACTGCTGTTCCGCACCGTGCAGGACGTCGTTCAGAAACTCGAGGCGACGCGCACCCGCCTGTCCGACAGCCGCGAGCGCCCGCGCGGCGAATTGCGCATCACGACCACCGTCGGCATCGGCACCAACTGGCTGACGCCCCGGCTCGGCGAGTTCATGGAGCTCTACCCCGAGATCAAGCTCAACGTGATCCTTTCGGACGACGAACTCGATCTGGCCATGCGCGAGGCGGACATGGCCATCCGCGTGCGCGAACCGGTGCAGCCGGACCTGATCCGCCGCCGCCTGTTCACCATGCATTTCCACGCCTGGGCCTCGACGGCCTATCTGAAGCGCCACGGCCAGCCGCGAACGCTGGAGGATCTCGACCGTCACCGGCTCCTCGTCTACGGCGTCGCCGCCGGAAATTATCTCAATAACATCAACTCGCTGCCGGCGGCGGGCCGCGACGCCAAGAATCCGCGTCCCGTCGCCCTGACCATCAACAACATCACCGCCGTGCGCGGCGCGGTGGAAAGCGGCGTCGGCATCGCCATCCTGCCGGACTATATCGTGGGCAAGGATTCCGAACTGGTCCGCATCCTGCCGGAAGCCGACATGCCCGAGCTCGAATGTTTCCTCGTTTACGCCGAGGAACTGAAAAACGTCGCGCGCGTCCGCGTGTTTCGCGATTTTCTCGTGGCGAACGCCCAGCGCTGGGACTTCTAGCCCGCCATACATTTTTTGCATGGCTCCTATACCGATCCGGCCATTGTCGCGCCCCCGCGCGCGGACGAATATGGCTGGCGGTTCTGGTTTTGCCCTGTCCGACACCCTTCCGGGCATGGCTGCGTAGCGAGAATCGTTCCCTCTGGAAGACCCGGCTCCCCCCAGCCGGGAATGGCCGGGCAGAAATGCCCGGCCTTTTTTATGGGCCCGCCGCATTGACGCGGAGCCCGCCGGACCCGACCATGCGCGTCCACCGCGGGAGGCAGGGACAATCATGAACTTGACGCAACGGCTCGCGCGACGCGCGGTTCTGGCCCTCGCCGCGGGCGCCTTCGCCCTCGCCGCCCGCGCCCAGACGCCCCTCGTCCCGGTACGCGTCGGCATCACCAGTTCCGCCTCGGACGTGAGCCTGTTCATCGCCCACAAGCGCGGCTATTTCCGCGACGAGGGGCTCGACGTGACCTTCGTCACCTTCGATTCCGCGGCGAAAATGATCGCGCCCTATGTTTCGGGCGATCTCGACGTGGGCACGGGCGCGACCTCGGCCGCCTTCTACAACGCGGTCGGTCGCGGCATCGACGTGCGCATCGTCGCCGACAAGAACTCGACGCCGCCGGGGCGCGGCACCCAGCCGCTGATGGTGCGCAAGGACCATGTCGAGTCCGGCCGCTACAAAACGCTCGCCGATCTGAAAGGCTTCAAGATCGCCGTTTCAGCCGCCGGCACCTCGGCGATGACGACGCACACGCGGGCGCTGGAAAAAGGCGGCCTGAAAATCACCGACGTCGATCTCGTCAATCTCGCCTTTCCCCAGCACGTGCTCGCGCTGGCGAACAAGGCCGTGGACGCCGCCTTCACCGTGGAGCCCTCCGCCTCGGAAGCGGTGCGCCTGGGCGCCGCCGTGCGCATCATGGGCGACGACGAGGTCTATCCGTATCACCAGCTTTCGGTGATGCAATACGCCGGTCAATTCGCGAAAACGAAGCCGGAGGCGGCGAAACGATTTCTCAAGGCGCTGCTGCGCGGCGTGCGCGATTTCAACGAGAGCCTGACCAATGGCCGCTATGAAGGCGAGAAGGGCCACGCCGTCGCGCTGATCCTCGCGGAATACGGCCCTTTCAAGAATCCGGACATCTACAAGTCCTACACGACGAGCTATTCCGATCCCGACGGCAGGCTCAACATGCAAAGCCTGAAGGACGATCTCGACTATTTCCGCCAGTTCGGCCTGATTGAATCGCCCGTCACCATCGAGCAATCCCTCGACCTGAGCTTTCTCGAGGCGGCGGTGAAGGAACTGGGCCCCTACCGGGCGCCATGACGGGGCGCGGGCGTTTCCAGGCGAACAGGATTTTCACTACCCGGAACCCGTCGACGGGTTCCGTTTTTCGAACGCCGCGTCTCGCGTTCCGTGTCCGTGCTGTTGCCGTGTCCGTGCTGTTCGCCATCGGCGGAAGTTCATCGACGCGGGCGGCGCGGGGCGCGCGCCCCGGCTTTTTTCAACTTCCCCCGACACGCATGAAGCCCCGAAACAAATGCTCCGGCGGACGCTTCCGTCCGCCGGTTGTGTCTCGTCCGGCTCAGTTCGTCTTCGCGCCCGCGGCCATTTTTTCCTTCGCGTAGGTGACGCGGTAGATCACGCCGTTGCCGTCTTCCGTGAACAGCAGCGAACCGTCCGGCGCGAAGATCACGTCCACCGGACGGCCCCAGACGTTCTCCTCGCCGGCGGTGAAGCCAAGGACGAAATCCTGGTATTCGCCGGTCAGCTTGCCGCCCTTCACCGGCGCGCGCACGATTTTGTAGCCGGTGTGCAGCGAGCGGTTCCACGAACCGTGCAGCGCCACGAAAGCGTCGCCCTTCCATTCCGGCGGGAACATGCCGCCGGGATTGAAGGCGAGGCCCAGCGGCGCCGAATGCGGCTGGAGCAACAGGTCGGGAACGATCGCCTTGCCCTTCAGGTCGGGACGCGGCCCGCCGCCCGGGCGGTCGTCCTCGTGGGCGCCGTGGTAATACCAGGGCCAGCCGTAAAAGCCGCCCTTCTTCACGCTGGTGACGTAGTCCGGCGGCGTGTTGTCGCCGAGAATGTCGCGCTCGTTGGTGGCGCAGAACACCGTGCCCGTGCCCGGCTGCACCGTCAGGCCCGAACAATTGCGGATGCCCGCCGCGTAAACCCGCCGGTCCTTGCCCTCGGGCGTGAAGGTCAAAACGTTGGAGCGCCATTCCTCCGCCTCGCCCCAGGCCGAGCCGAGGCTGTGTTCTTTCTCGAATTTGGCGAGATCGGCGGGACGCGGCCCCATGTCGGCGGCGACGTTGCTGGCGGAGCCGACCGCCACGTACATCAGCTTGCCATCCGGCGAGAAGGACACATCGCGCGTCCAGTGGCCGCCGCCGATCTTGAGGCCGGAGACGATCGTCTCCGGCGCGCCGGAGGCTTTCGTGTCGCCGGCCTTGTAGGGGAAGCGCACGACCTTGCCTTCCATTCCCACGTAAACCCATTTCGGGTTCGGGCCCGGCGGATAAAAGGCGATGCCATAGGCGTCTTTCAGGCCCTCGGCGAAGGTGGTCGTGGTCTCTGGCCTGTCGCCGGATTTGGCGGGACGGATGACGGTGATCTTGCCGTCGGGCCGGCTTTGCGAAACGAACAGATCGCCATTCGGGGCGACGCGGATCACGCGGGCGCCGGTCAATCCGGTCGCGAAGGGCTCGACCTTGAATCCCGGCATGGTCTTCAATTGCGCGTCGGCCGGCTTCGGCACGACCTTCGAGCGATTGGCGGCGGATGGCGTGGCGAGCGGGGCTTCGATGTCCTCGGGCGCGATTTTGCGCATCAGGCCGGGCGAATCGCCATGCCAGTCGCCATAGGCCGAACGACCGCCGCGATAGTCGAGCGCCGTGGCGGCGCCGAGGCCGGCGAGCAGCGCGACGGTCGAACCCGCCGCGAGAAGAATGCGGTATTTCATCAAAACCTCCCTCGTTCGCGGCGGGCGATCGCCACGAGCATTCGCGAATAATCGGCCCTCGCCGCGGGAGCGTCAACCGCGCGGAAGGCTTTTCACAAACCAGCCAGATATTTCGCGAGTCTTGCGCGCTCCGCTGCGTCGAGCGCCTTCATCACGACGGTCATCGTCTTCGCGTTGGCGCGTTCCCCGCGCGCGAAGGCGCTCATCTGCGCCTCGAGATATTCGGAGGACTGCCCGGCGAGCCGCGGCGCGACGCCCTCGGGGCCCGGCCCTCCCGCGAAGCCGGGGCCGTGACAGGCGCGGCAGGCCGCGACGCTGTCCGGCTCGGGAGCCGGGGCCGCGCCCGGCGATTTCGGCCAGGGCAGGGCCGCGATCGTCGCGGCCGCGCGCGCGAGGTCTTCGCGGCGGATGCTCGTGGCCATCGACGACATGATCTGGTCGTCGCGCTCGCCGCCGCGAAAATCCCGCAACTGTTTTTCGAGATAGGCGGCGTGCTGGCCCTGAATGACCGGAATCGCCGGATCCTTCGGCGGCGCGCCCGCGCCATGACAGGACCAGCACGTCGCCAGCGCGGCGTCGACGCCGTCGGCCAGCGCGGGGCCGGCGAAAAACAGCGACAAAATCATGGTCAGCAAACGTAACATACAGCGGATCCCCGAGCCCCGGCCATGATGGCGCCATCGCCCGCGCCGGGCAATCGCGCGCCGGCGGTCGAAATCCGGCGACGCGCCGTCGCGAGGTTACGGTGCGTTAATTGATCCGGTCTATTGTCCAGCGGATGGAAACCGCCAGTTCATTGAGCAATACCGGAGCCATGACTCCCATTCTCACGATCCTCGCGGCGATGGCCGCTCTCGCCGCCCTGACGGTCGTCTGCGTCCGCTCCGGTCGCGAACGCTGGCGAACGGCGCGCGGCGACTACAATATCTGCCTCGTCAACAAATCCGACATCGAGGCGATTGTCCGCATTCTCGACCGCGGACGGCTGGCGGAATCCTTTGTCGCGGGGCTCGTGGCGCTCGAAGGGCGCCTGCTTCGGCTCACCGGCGCGGCCTGGAGCTGGAAAATCCTGAACAACGCCGTGCTCGTCGCCCTGGCGGCGCCGCTGACGCTTTTTTCGCTGGCGTGGCTCGCCGGCGCCAGCGGCGACTTCGCCGGCCAGACCGTCTATCCGGACATTGTTTCCAACTCCGAGCGCGCCGGCCGGCTTTCGGCGGTGGTCGCTTTCGGCGGCGGCCTCCTGATCTTCGGTTCGAGGTTCGAACTGGTCATTGAATCGCTCAAGCGCATGTTCATGGCGAGCGGCGCGCGGTCGGCGCCCAGGATGGCCCGCGTCGGCGCCGGCCCGCTCGGCATTCTGATCACCTTCCTCCTCGCCGCGCTGCTCGCGCTGGCCTTCGCCGGAAGCGCCGTCATCGCCATCGCCGCGGCCAGGAACCTGTCGCTCGCGCCGCCGTTCACGCTCGCGCTGATGCTTGCCATCGCCTTCGCCCTGCGCGGCGTCGCCGTCGTCGTCTGGGCGGTCGTCGGCGCGGCGCTCGTGGTCTGGTCGATGACGGGCGTCGATCCGTCCCTGCCGGTGTCGCCCACCCTGCTGCTCGGCTTCTGGGTCGGGCTTTCCGCGCCCTTCGCCGCCGGGCTCTATCTCGCCTGGTCCGCGACCCTGTCGCTCATCGGCCTGATGGGCCATCGCCTCGGCGGGCGTGTCTCGCCGATGCTCGCCCTGTTCTCGACGCTCGCGATTCTCGGGCACGTCTCCGGCGGCGTGGTGGTTTTCACGCGCGGGGAAAGCGCCGCCTTCGACGCGCTGAACGGCTTTCTCGCCGCGCAGGGCGCGCCGTCGCTCGACTGGCGCGGCTTCCTGGGCGAGGCCCTCGCCTATCCGTCCTTCGCGCCGAGGGCCTGGCTGCCGCTGGGCATGGCCGCGTGCCTCGCGCTGCCCGCCGTGCTGGTGCTGACCTACGGCCTTTCCGCGCTGGCGCTGACCTGGCTGCCGGACCGCAAACGGGCGCTCTCGCTGCTGCGCGGCAACGAACGCCTGTCCCCGGACCAGCGTTCGGAAATCGCGACGCGCCTCGCCCGGCTCGACATGTGGCGCGCCCCGGCGCGGGCCTGCCTCTTCCTCCTTGTGGTCGCCGGAGCCGCTCTCGTCCTGCCGCTCGCAACTCCCGCCACGAACACGGATTTGCTCGCGACTCTGGACGCGCGCCACGCGCCGGCGGCGCCGGCCACGCGAGACTAGGGCGAAAGAACCGGCGATACCGGCCCCGTTCAGCGGCCCATCGCCTTGCGCACGCGCTCGACGACGTCTTTCGGCGTCGCGTACATGCCCGAAATCACCTTCTGCAATTCCTCGCCGGAAGTTGGCTCCGCGTCGATGTTCATCTTCGCCGCTTCCGCCTGGAGTTCGGGATCGGCGATGGTCTCGAGAAACACGCCGCGCATGAAGGCGACGCGCTCCGCCGGCACGCCGGGCGGCAGCATGAAGGGCCGGCTGAAGGCGTTCTGCGCGTAAAACATCGTCAGCGCCTGTTTGTCGGCGTCGGTCTTCGCCAGCGAGAGCATCATCGGCACGCCCGCCGCGTTGAGCTGCGGATGGCCCTTGAGATCCTCCTGCGCGAAGACGCGCGCGAACATTTTTCCGCCGAGCAATTCGGGGTATTGCACGCGCACGGTCGACCAGCCGAGCCCGCAGATTCCCTGCACCTCGCCCTTTTCAATGGCGAGCGTCACCTCGCGCGAGCCCTGATAGCCCGTGACGATCCGGAATTTGGCGCCGAGCAGGCCCTTCGCGATCACCGGAAAATCCGCCGTCGTGCTGCCCGGCGCCGTCGCGCCGATGATGAGTTCGGTGGCGAGGATGTCCTCCAGCTTTTTCACGGGCGCGTCCTGGCGCACCATGCAGACGAGCACTTCGGGATTGGCGTTGCCGAGATAGTTGAACTTCGTGGGATCATAGCCGCGGTGATTTTCGCTGAGCAGCGGATCGATGATCACGCTCGGAAAGGTGATCCCCATGAAGGTTCCGTCCTTCGGCGCGAGCGTGTAGAGATTGTTGGCGAGAATGTTTCCGCCGGCGCCGGGCATGTTCGAGACGACGACCGAAGGATTGCCGGGGATATGCTTGCCCATGTGGCGGGACACGAGCCGCCCGAACGTGTCGAGGCCGCCGCCCGTCGACGAACCGACGCCGATGGTCACGGTCCTGTCGCGGAAGAACCGCGCGAGATCGGCCTCCTGCGCGAACGCGGCGGCGGGCGCCAGCGACAGCAGGGCGACGGCGGCCCGCCAGGCGAGCGGTCGTGAAAAAATCATTGGAAATCCTTTCGGGCGCGGGGCTTGCCACCGCGCGCGGGCATGACAAACTGGCGTTGAATTCGGGCCGTCCCTAACAAAAGCGCGGAGGAAAAGCCATGGCCGGACGAGTGTTGATCCGCGCGGCGGGATTGCTGCTGGCGCTTCTCGCCGGAGCCGCCGCCGCGCAGCCGGCCTTCCCCTCCCGGCCCGTTCGCTTCCTCGTCAATTCGCAGCCGGGCGGCACGGTGGACGTGGTCGCGCGGATGCTCGGCGACGAATTGCAGCGCGCCTGGTCGCGACCCGTCGTCATCGAGAACATCATCGGCGCCGCCGGCAACACCGGCGCCGGAGTGCTGGCGCGCGCCGAGCCCGATGGCCACACGCTGATGCTCAGCCATCCCGGACCGCTGACCATCAATCCGCTCCTGTTCAGGGAAATGTCCTACGATCCGGCGAAACTCACGCCGATCACCAACCCGCTCAGCCTCGCCAACGTGCTCGTCGTCAGCAACGCGCTGAAAGTTTCGACGGTGAAGGAACTGATCGAACTCGCGAGGAAGAATCCGGGCAAGCTCACCTATGGATCGCAGGGCGTCGGCACGACGCCGCATCTCACCAGCAGCCTGTTCGCCAAACGGGTCGGCGTCGAAATGCTGCACGTCCCCTATCGCGGCAGTCCGGCGGCGAACATCGATCTCACCGCCGGCCGTCTCGACACGATGTTCGACAATGTCGGCGGCGCCGTGACCCTGCACGAGGCGGGACAAACGAAGATCATCGCCGTCGCGGACGCGCGCCGCCTGCCGCGCCTTCCCGACGTGCCCACGATGGCGGAAGCGGGCGTGCCGGATTTCCGCTCCATCACCTGGTTCGGCATGATGGCGCCGGAGGGAACGCCCGCCGCCCTCGTGAGCTGGATCAACGCCGATGTCGTGGCCATCCTGCGCAAGCCGGATTTCGCCGCGCGGTTGCGCGCGCTGCACCTCGAGCCCATCGGCAACACGCCGGCGGAAGCGCGCGCCTTCATCGCGGAGGAAACCGCCGTGTGGAGCCAGGTGATGAAGGACGCGGGGATCAAGCCGGAGTGAACGCCATGGCCAGACACGTCTCCCGTCGCGCCGCGCTCGGCGGCCTCGCGGCGACCGGCGTCTTCGGCGCCGCCCGCGCCGCGGGCTTCTACGAGGGCAAGACTCTCTCGATCATTTGCGGCTACAACGCCGGCGGCGGCGTCGATCTCGGCACGCGGCTGATCGCCGAACACATCGGCGCGTTCATTCCCGGCAATCCAAAAATCGTCGTTCAGGCCATGGAAGGCGCCGGCGGCCTCGTCGCCGCCAACCACCTCGCCGCGAAAGCCGCGCCGGACGGACTGACCCTCGCCGTGCCGGGCCGCGGCTGGCTGCTGAAGCCGTGGCTCGGCTTTTCCAACGCGCGGTTCGATCCGCTGAAGCTGGTCTACGTCGGCTCGACGGGCGCCACCAACGTCGTCGCCTTCGTCAACGCCGCGACGGGCGTTCGAAGCGCCGCCGACCTGAAGGCGGCCAAGCGCAAGATCCTGTTTGGCGGCCTGCCGAGCGCGACGATGAACACGGCCGTGCCGAGGCTTCTGGCGCAAGTCGGCTGGCCGGTCGAGGTTGTCGCGGGTTACGAGAACACGTCCCGCATCGTTCTCGCCATGGAACAGAACGAACTCGACGCCATCTACACGCCGGAATCCTCCTTCGTGCGGCGGCGCGACCTGCTCGACGGAGGCAAGGTCATCCCCGTTTTCCAGACCGTGCCGCTGCTGCCCGGCCTGCCCGCGGCGGAATCCCTGGTCGAACCGGAGAATCGTCCGCTGATGGCGCTGGCGCACGATCAGGCCAGCGTCGGCATGCCGCTCGTCGCGCCGCCGGGAACGCCGGCGGACCGCGTCGAGATTTTGCGCGCCGCCTTCATGGCCATGACCGGGACGACGGACTACCGGGAACACGCGAGGCGCATCGAGGAGCCCTTCGACGCGCCCATCCCGGGCGCGGACCTCGAACGAAAAGTGCGCGAACTCATGGGCTACATCACGCCGGAAAACGTCGCGGCCTACGGGAAATTGTGAGCGCCCGGCGTCGCGGGCCCCGCCCGCGAAAACCGTCGAAACCGCCCCTCCCCTCCGCGCCGGAAACCGGCTACACTCTCGCCAAACCCTGGAGGACCCCATGAAAATCGTTCATCCCGAAACCGTTGAGTGGAAGCGCGGCCTCGAACATCGCGGCGGCACGTTTCATCATCGCCACATGTTCGACGGCGAGGAAAACACGCCCGGCAATTTCCAGTACAATCTCGGCCGCATCGAGGGCGATTTCGCCTCGCCGCGCCACCGGCACAATTTCGAACAGTTCCGCTACCAGGTCGAAGGCACGATGAACTTCGACCGAAACGGCAAGATGACGAAAGGCACGTTCGGCTATTTCCCGGAAGGCGCGCATTACGGGCCACAAAGCTCGGAAGGCACGTCTTACAGCGCGGTGCTGCAATTCGGCGGCGCCAGCGGCTCGGGTTATCTCTCGCGTTCGCAGGTGCGCGCCGGCCAGTCCGAACTCGAGAAGATCGGGACTTTCAGGGACGGCATTTTCCGCCGCGACGACGACGTGGAGGGGCGCCGCAATTCCGACGCCTACCAGGCGATCTGGGAACATCACAACGACAGGCGCCTCGAATATCCCAAGCCCCGCTACCGCGATCCCGTCCTGCTCGATCCGGAAAATTATTCCTGGGTCGCCATCGGCCCGGGCGTTTACGAACGCTTCATGGGCGCGTTCACGGAACGCAAGGCCGAAGCCTCCTTCGTGAAGCTGGAAAAGGGCGCGACCTGGAAAGGTCCGGGCCGTACCGTCTATCTCGTGACCGAAGGCGCGGGCCGCGTCGAGGGCGAGGCCTACGGCAAACTCACGGGCGTCCACTCGAAGGAGGGCGAGTCGCCCGAATTCACCGCCAGCGAGGAAACCGTGATCCTGCGCATGACCTTGCCGAACCTCGCGGGCCTCGAACAGACGGGCCGCGAGCCCGTGCGCGCCGCCGCCGAGTAAAATCGCCGGAGAGCGGGACCGCCCCTGCGGTTCCGCCCTCCTTTGACCCATTTTTATCGTTTTATCTTGCGCCGCCATGATCGCGTGCTATCGCGACGTCTGGCGCCTGGCCCGGTCCAGGCCGCGCCGCTTTATTTATCCAGTCTGTTTCAGAGGTGAGACGTGAGTTCTTCGCAGTCAGGCGCGCCCCCGGTCTTTCGCGCCGACCAGCCCGGAGCCGGCTCGCCCGCCGCCTCCCCCGCCCTCGATCACGCCGCCGAACTCATCGCCCACAAGGGCGCCGAAACGCCGCTGACTCTGGGCCTGTTCGGCGCCGCGGGCGCTGGCAAGACGCACGCCATGGCGCGGCTCGTCGAGCGCGCGCGGGCTCTGGCGGGCGCGGCCTCCGGCGCTGGCCCGTTCGTCTCGCGCCTCGTGGTGGCGCGCCTCTCCGCGCCCGCCATCGCCGACGAAACGCCGGGCGCGATCGCCGCCGCCCTGTTTGAAACGCTCGCGGCGCCCGGTCAGGGCCGCGCCGCCTTCGCGCGCGCCGCCGCCCACGCCGCCATCGATCCGCGCGCCGCCGCCCGCGACGCCAACCGCCAGCTCGACGACACCCGCCGCCAGCTCGACGCCGAGCGGCGCGGGCTCGAAGAGATCGACGGACGTCGCGCGCGTCTGCCGGAAGTCCTGCTCTACGAGGCGGCGGGCTCCGGCGTCGACGCCTACGCGCGCTCGAACCGCGCGGCGATCGAGGCGCGTCTGCGCCGTTTCGGCTTCCACGGCGATCCCGTGGCGACCTACAAGGATCTCGTGCGCGACGTCGCCGGACACGACGGTCTGGCCGGTCGTGTCTCCGCGTTTTTTCGCGCCTTGTGGGCTTTCGAGGGGCAGGGAAAACTGCTCGTCCGGGCGATCGCGCTGTTCCTGCTCGCCTGGGCCGCGGGCCTCGCGGAAGCGACGAGCGGCTCCTGGCTCGGCTCGCTGCGCGCCGCCGGCCCGCAGGCCGAGCCCGCCGCGGCCTGGATCGGCGAGCACCTGTCCTGGTTCGGCTGGCTGCGCATGGGCGCGATCGTCCTCGCCTGCCTGTGCGTTCTGGCGAATGTCTGGCGGGCCTTCCATTTCCTGACGCCCCTGTGGCGCGGGGCGCGGCTTCTGCGCGGCGACATCGAAACCCGCAAGCGCGAACTCGACGCGCAAATCGCCCACCAGACGCGCCGCGTCGACGCCCTCTCCGCCGACGCCGAGGCCCACGCGCGCGTCGCCGCCGAGGCGGAAAAACGCGCCGGCCAGGCAGCCGGCGAGGACGCCGGCCTGACCGCGGAACGACTGTTTCCCGAGGCGGACTCGGGCGCGGGCGCGCGCCGCGCGGCGGCCTTCGTCGAGTCCCTTTCGGCCGCGATGACGCGCGGCGGCGACGCAACGGCGCCGCAACGCGTTCTGGTCGTGCTCGACGATCTCGACGGACTGCCGCCGGCGCGCGCCGCCGGCCTCGTCGAAAGCGTCTTCCGCCTCGTCTCGCGTCCCGGCTTCGCGCTGCTCGTCTGCGCCGATCCCGCCCATCTCGCCGCCGGCTGGAACGGCGCGGCGGAGGCGGCGCAACGGTTGCGCCGGCTCGTGCAAATCCCGCTGTCCGTCGCCCTGCCCGGCGGCGACGACGCCCTGCGCGACTATGCCCGCGGCCTGCTCGAAGGCGCGGCCGGCGCTCCCGCCCCCGCGCCCGACGCAACCCGTTCGGCGCTCGACGCGCCGCTCACGCCAGCGGAAACGCTAGTTGTCGCGGCGCTGGCGCCGCTGGCGGGCGAAACCCCGCGCGCGGTCAAGCGCTTCGTCAACATCTGGCGGCTGGCGCGGGCGCGCGGCGGCGATTCCATCGCCCTCGCCCTCATGCTGACGCTCGATTGCGGCGGCGAGACCGGCGAACTCAATGCCCTCGGCGCGGCCATGGCGCACGAAGACGGCGACCGCGATCTCTTCATCCATCCGGGCGAGCCGCGCCTCGCGGCGGCGCTCGACGCCGTCAACGCGGCGCGCGGGAAAAAACTCTCCGTCGCGGAAGCGGAAAAGGCCTGGGCGCTCGCCAGCGACTACCGCACGCCCATGTGAGGCCGCAGGCTTTCGATGGCGGCGCGGGCGAGCGGCTCCAGCCCCTCGCCGCCGGCCCCGGCGTGAGCCAGCAAATCGGCGCGCATCTTGCGCGTCCAGTAAAGCCTGATGTGTTCGGCGGCGTCGGCCGCGGCCTTCTCCGGCGGCTCGTTGCGGAAGGCAATGGCGATCTGGTTCGCCATGCGCGTCAGCGTTTTGATTGCGTCGTCGCTCATGCGCCCGCGTCCTTTCCGGCGAGATCGTCGATGATTCGTTCCTCGCCCGTGAAACAGCGCACGCCATCGGCGCGCGCCACCGCCATCAGGATCATGCCCCGCGCTCGCGCGCGTTCGATGGCGAGCGAGGTGGGCGCGGACACCGCGACTATGGCGCCGGCGCCGAACACCGCCGCTTTCTCCACCATCTCGAAGGAACAGCGGCTGGTGATGACGACGAAGCCGGCGGCCGGATCGGCCCCCGCGAGCGCGAGCGCGCCGATGAGCTTGTCGAGCGCGTTGTGACGGCCCACGTCCTCGCGCGCCGCGAGGCATTCGCCCTCGGGACTGAACCAGGCGGCCGCGTGAACCGCGTGCGTCGCGTCGTTCAAGGGCTGGCGCCCGCCAAGCTCCCCGATGGCGCGGCGGATCGCCGAGAGACGCGGCCGCGAGAAAGCGCGCGGCTGGCCGACGAAATCAGGCAAGGCCGAAAGATCGTCGATGCCGCACAATCCGCAGCCCGTCCGCCCCGCCATGTTGCGCGCGCGCGAAAGATGTCGTCGCATTTTTTCGGGCGCCAGCGTGACGAGCAACCCGAGGCCCCGCTCGCGCTCCTCGATCTCGACGCCGCGAATCTCGTCGACGCGCTCGACGATCCCCTCGGTGAGGCTGAATCCCACGGCGAAATCGCGCAGGTCCGCCGGCGTCGCCATCATCACCGCGAAGGGCATCGGCGGATAGACGATGTTGACGGGCGTTTCGACGGGCGCGCGCCGCGTCTCCTCCCGCGCGCGTTCGCCGAAACGAAAGCTCGTCGAGGGAGCCTCGATCGACGTGTCCCGGTCACTCCGCGGCATCGGCGGGCTCGCGCGCGAGGCGGCGCAGCGAAACCGCGGTCTCGCCGTCGCGCTCCTGCCAGCCGGATTTGTGGTTGGTGAGGCGCACCTGCACGGCCGTCACCTTGTATTCCGGGCAATTCGTCGCCCAGTCCGAATATTCGGTCGTCACCACGTTGGCGCCCGTGCCCGGATGGTGGAACGTCGTGTAGACGACGCCCGGCTGCATCCGCTCGCTAATCCGCGCGCGCAGCGACACCTCGCCCACCCGGCTCGCCAGCGACACGAGATCGCCGTCGCGAATTCCGCGGTTTTCCGCGTCGAAGGGATGGATCTCCAGCACGTCCTCGTCGTGCCAGACGTTGTTCGCCGTGCGCCGCGTCTGCGCGCCGACGTTGTACTGGCTGAGAATGCGCCCCGTCGTGAGCAGCAGCGGAAACCGCGCGCCGGTCCGCTCGTCCGTCGGCACGAACTCCGTGACCATGAACTTGCCCTTGCCGCGCACGAAGCGGTCCGCGTGCATGACCGGCGTGCCCGTCGGGGCGGCGTCGTTGCACGGCCACTGGATCGAGCCAAGCTCCTCGATCCGGGCGTAGGAAACGCCGCGGAACGTCGGCGTCAGCGCCGCGATCTCGTCCATGATTTCGGACGGGTGCGAATAGTCCATCCTCACGCCGAGCGCGCGCGCGAAGCCGAGCGTCGCCTCCCAGTCCGCGAGGCCCGCGAGCGGCGACATCACCTTGCGCACGCGGCTGATCCGCCGCTCCGCGTTGGTGAAGGTGCCGTCCTTTTCGAGGAAGGACGAGCCGGGAAAAAACACATGCGCGTATTTCGCTGTTTCGTTGAGGAAGATATCGTGGACGATCACGCACTCCATCGCCCCGAGGCCGGCGACGACGTGCGCGGTGTCGGGATCGGACTGGGCGATGTCCTCGCCCTGGATGTAAATGCCCTTGAAAGAGCCGCCGATGGCCTCGTCGAGCATGTTGGGAATGCGCAGCCCCGGCTCGTTGTCGAGCTTGACGCCCCACAGGTTCTCGAACATGTCGCGCGTCGCGTCGTCGGAGACGTGGCGATAGCCCGAGAATTCGTGCGGAAACGAGCCCATGTCGCACGAGCCCTGCACGTTGTTCTGTCCGCGCAACGGGTTCACGCCGACGCCCTCGCGCCCGATGTTGCCCGTGACCATCGCGAGATTGGCCATGCCCATGACCATGGTCGAGCCCTGGCTGTGTTCGGTGACGCCGAGCCCGTAATAGATCGCGCCGTTGCCGCCCGTGGCGTAAAGCCGCGCGGCGGCGCGCAGTTCGGCCGCGGGAACGCCGGAGAGTTTCTCGACGGCCTCCGGCGCGTTTTCCTCGCGCGCGATGAAGCGCGCCCAGGTCTCGAAATCCTGGAGATCGCACCGCTCGCGCACGAAGGCTTCGTTGACGAGGCCCTCCGTCACGATGACGTGCGCCAGCGCGTTGACGACCGCGACATTCGTGCCGGGCCGCAGTTGCAGGTGGTGATCCGCCCTGACGTGCGCCGATTTCACGAGGTCGATCTTGCGGGGATCGATCACGACGAGCCGCGCCCCCGCGCGCAGGCGCCTTTTCATGCGCGAGGCGAAAACGGGATGCGCGTCCGTCGGATTGGCGCCGATGACGAGGATCACGTCGGCCTGTTCGACGGACTTGAAATCCTGCGTGCCCGCCGAGGTGCCGAACGCCGTCTTGAGA
>CAISEY010000012.1 GCA_903884435.1 uncultured Hyphomicrobiales bacterium
CCCGACGCGCTCATCACGATGAGTTCGCTGTCCGAATTCAGCCGGTTGAGCGTGAAGACGATCGCCCCGAACAGGGCCAGCGGGGCGATCACCATGATGAGGGAGGGAACGACGAGGCCGGTGGCGCGCAGAAACACCAGCACGGTCTGGCCCTTGGAGGTCATCAGGTCGAAGTCGCGCAACGCCTGCGTCACCCAGATGATCGCCGTCAGACCCCCGAGGGCCGCGAGGAACACCAGGGCGGCGTTGCGAAAAATATATCGATCGAGGAGCGGCATTGAACGGGATTCGAAACCAGCGGCGCCTGGCCGGCGTCGCTTTTGGCTATCCGCCGACAGGGGCGGAAGCAAGGCCGGCCTCGTCCGGCGCTCCGGAATTGCATCCGGGCGTCACTCCGGAGCCACGGCCTCGCGCGCCTGTGAAGTCGCTTTTTCACCGCGGCGCCGCGAACATATTGCGCGCGAGGGCGAAACCGGCCACATGATGACGCAATGCAACCCGGCCGGACCGGACCCTTCCGAGCGAGATCATTCCATGCCCCAGACGGTTGAAGTCGCCTTTGCCTCCCTCGCCGATCTTCATGTCCGCGAGGGCGAGCCGCGTCCGGACACGCTCGTGGTTTTCGCCGGGGAAAACATGGCGCTTTCGGCCGAGACGCGCACGCTGCTGGGCGCCGCCGCCAGCGTTCTGCCGCGCGCCGCCGAAACCGCGAAATTCAAGGGCAAGGTCGGCTCCGCGATCGAAATTCTCGCTCCGGGCCATCTCACGGTCGGAAAATTGATTGTCGCCGGCGCGACCCCCGGCAAGAAATCCAGCCCCGAGGCGCCCGAACTCGATTACGCCAGCCTCGGCGGCTACGTGATGGGCAAGGCCGGCGGCGCCTCGAACATTCTCGTCGCCCTCGACCTGCCCGCGTGGAAGGCCGACCCGGCCGCGGCGGCCGCCGATTTCATGATGGGCGTGAAGCTGCGCGCCTATAATTTCGACCTCTACAAGACCGGAAAGAAGAAAGACAAGGACGAGGAGGAAAAACCCTCCCTCGTGAAAGTGACGATCTGCGTCGCCGATCCCGACGCGGCGCGCGGCGCCTCCCTCGGGCGCGACGCCATCGCCGACGGCGTCCGCTTCGCCCGCTCCCTCGTCAACGAGCCTCCAAACGTGCTGTTTCCCGTCGAATTCGCCAATCGCGCGAAAACGCTCGAGAAACTGGGCGTCGAGGTCGAAATTCTCGACGTGGCCGAAATGAAGAAACTCGGCATGAACACGCTGCTCGGCGTCGGCCAGGGCTCGGCCAACGACAGCCGTTGCGTCGTCATGCGCTGGAACGGCGGCAAGGCGGGCGAAAAGCCCGTCGCCTTCGTCGGCAAGGGCGTGACCTTCGACACCGGCGGCATTTCCATCAAGCCGGCCGGCGGCATGGAGGACATGAAGGGCGACATGGGCGGCGCGGCCTGCGTCGTCGGCCTGATGCAGGCGCTCGCGACCCGCAAGGCGAAGGTCAACGCCATCGGCGCCATCGGCATTGTCGAGAACATGCCCGGCGGCAAGGCGCAACGCCCCGGCGACATCGTCACGACCATGTCCGGCCAGACCATCGAAATCATCAACACCGACGCAGAGGGCCGCCTCGTCCTCGCCGACGTGCTCTGGTACGTGCAGGACAAGTACAAGCCGGCGTTCATGGTCGATCTCGCGACGCTGACCGGCGCGATCCTCGTCTCGCTCGGCCAGGAATACGCCGGCCTCTTCTCGAACAACGACGAATTGTCGGAGCGCCTGACGAAGGCCGGCCTCGCCACCGGCGAGAAGGTCTGGCGGATGCCCATGGGGCCCGCCTACGAGAAGATGATCGAATCGAAATTCGCCGACATGAAGACCGTCGGCGGACGGCACGCCGGATCGATCACGGCGGCCCATATCCTGCAACGTTTCGTCAACGACACGCCCTGGGCGCATCTCGACATCGCCGGCACCGCCATGGCCTCGCCGCAGACCGACATCAACCAGAGCTGGGGCTCCGGCTGGGGCGTGCGGCTTCTCGACAGGCTCGTCGCGGACCACTACGAATCCTGATCCTCCCGGAGACGCGCCGTCCATGAAACGAGCGGCTTTCGCCCTGATTGCACTGGCCGCGGCTCTCGCCGCGGCGCCGGCGTCCGCGCAAATCGCGGGCTGCTCGAAGTTCCGCGACGCCATGACGAAGGCCGGCGGCGATCTGAACGTGGATTTCATCCGCCCGCTCGTCGTCTCGCGCGGCGACGGCGGCGGGGTGGAGACCTGGGATCTCACCAGCAAGGCGCGCATCGACGGCGTGCTGCGCTGCCGCGCCGAGGCTTTCGTCAGTTTCGAGGCGACGCTTCACATGCCCGCCGACGCGGCGCTGATCGAACGGTACACCGCGGCGCAGACCGCCGCGCTCGTCGCCGGCCTCGGCTGGCAGCACGCCCGCGCGAAAGGCAAGGCGGAGTCTCTGGGGCGCGACGCGGCGGAATATTTGCGCGGCTCCGCCGAGCGCGGCGACGTTGTCGTCGCCGGCAAGGTCGAGGAACATCTGCCCGGCGGCGTCGATCTCGGCGCCATCTGGACCTCCACCGACCGGACCTTCATCCTCGTCAACGCCGATTGAATGGACATCTGGTTTTACCACCTGACGCGGCAGCCGCTGGACAAGGTGTTGCCCGAACTGCTGGAGCGTTCCGCGCGACGCGGCTGGAAAGCCGTGGTTCAGGCGCGGAGCGAGGAGCGGGTCCGGGCCCTCGACGAATGGCTCTGGACCTTTTCGAACGATTCGTTCCTCGTCCACGGAACCGCGGCCGACGGCGATTTCGAATGGCAGCAGGTCTATCTCACGACCGGCGTCGAAAACCCGAGCGGAGCGAACGCGCGCTTCTTCGTGGAAAGCGCGGAAATCGCCCCGGCGCTGGCCGAATCCTCCGCCTACGAACGCGTCGTCCTCATTTTCGACGGCAACGACCCGGACGAACTCCAGGCCGCGCGCGACCAGTGGCGCCTGCTGAAAGGGCAGGGGCACGCCTTGTCCTACTGGAAGCAGACCGAAGGCGGCGGCTGGGAAAAAATGGCGATCTGAAGCGCCCCGATTGCCTTGCCGGCGCCGCCTGACTTACCATTGCGGGATAACCAGGGGGGAGACGGGAATGCGTGGACTGTTCGGACTGGCGATCGCCGGAATGCTCGCGGCCTGCGGCGCCGCCGCGGCGCAAGACAGGCTGAAGGTCGCCGTCGGCGGGCAGCGCGGCGTCGGCGAGAGTTTTCCCTCCGAACTCGGCGCGGCCGCCGGCATTTTCAAAAAGCACGGCATCGACCTCGAGGTTCTCTACACCGACAGCACCGGCGAGACCTTGCAGGCCGTCATCGCCCGCGGCGCGCAAATCGGTTACGCGGCGGGCTTCACCGGCGTCATGGGGCCGTTCTCCAAGGGCGCGCCCTTGCGCGTCATCGGCTCGTCCTTCACCGGCGGCAGCCAGCTTTACTGGTATGTGCGGGCGGATTCGCCGATCCGCTCGGTCAGGGACGCCGAAGGAAAGACCGTCGCCTATTCGAGCACGGGCTCGTCGGCGCACACCTCCGTTCAGGCTTTGTTGAAATATAGCGGCGTGGCCTTCAAGCCGACGCCCACGGGTTCGACGCCCTCGACCTACGCGGCGGTGATGAGCGGCCAGGTCGATGTCGGCTGGGCCGGCGCGCCCTTTGGCGTCGAACAACTCCAGAAGGGCGAAATCCGCATGGTCTGGAAGGCCAACGCGGCGCCCGACATGGACAAGCAGACCATCCGCGTCATCGTCGCCCACGCCGACGACCTGAAAGCCCGGCGCGAACTCTACGTCCGCTACCTCAAGGCCTATGTCGAGACGCAGGACTGGGTTTACGGCACGCCCGAAGGGCTCAAGGCCTACGCCGCCTGGGCGAACCTCTCCGAAGGCGCCGCGAAAGCCGCCCTCGACGAATTCATGCCGCGGTCCGCCGTCGATCCCTACCGCATCGCCGGCGTCGAGGAAGCCCTCACGGACGCCGTGAACTTCAAATACACGGCGGAGCGGCTGACGAAGGCGCAGGTCGAGGAATTGATCCAGATCGCGAAGTAGGGGGCCGGGCGGAACCCCGCCGGCCGCCACGCGGCGTTTTTGCGTCCGCGAGACCGCCTGATCGCGCAAAGCGCCGGGCCACGTTCCTCGACGGAAGCGGCGCGGCCTCCCTCGGGCTCGTTTGTTTCGATGATCCCGAATCGGGCGACGCGCGTCGTTTTTCGCCGTTCTGACGCGCGTTTCAGGCGTGCTTCCGCGCCCGCCGAAGGGGCGCGTTGCTTGCGTCCATCGTGTTTCGGGATCATATTTCGTCCGTTCGTTCCGCCGCCCGGCGGCGTCGTGATCGATGCGGAGGCGTCATGCGCGAATATCATTACCCCAGGGCTGTCGTCGCGCTCTTTTCCGGAGCCCTCTGGCTCCTCTGTGGCCCCGCGCGGGCCGCCGTCGTCGAGAATCTCTCCTACGATCTGGGCGCCATCCGTTTCACGATCCCCAGAATCGAGGCGACGGGAACCGCCCTGAGCGACGCCGATTTCAGGGGGATCGTCGATCCGGCCTCGGCCGCCACTCTTTCCGAACGTCTCGGCGCGCTCAACGCCGCCTCGATCGTCGCGCCGCAAGTCATCCTCGAGATCAAGGCGGGCCCGGCGAGCAACAAGATCACCTATCGGGACCTGAAACTCGCCAATGTCGGCGGAGGCCTGATCGACTCCTTCTCCGTCGCCGGCGCGGGCGGCGACATGAAGGATCCGAAGGGCGGCGACATAAAAGTGTCTTACGGCGCCATGTCCGCGCACAAGGTCAATCTCGGGTTGATGCTGCGTTTGTTCACCGCGCGGCGCGCCGATCCGGACGAGCCGCTCGCGCCGGTCTATGAAGATTTCACCGCCGACGG
>CAISEY010000013.1 GCA_903884435.1 uncultured Hyphomicrobiales bacterium
CGGCATCAACCCCCGCTGCCGGTCTAGGCGGGGATCGAAGGCGAGGCGGATATAGCCGACGATCCGGTTCGACGCCCGGTCGATGATGGCGATCGAGTCATTGGTGGCGTTGGACACATAGGCGAGCGTCTTGCCCACCGCGACGCCATTGGGGCTGGCCCCGCCGACGGTCTTTTTCTGTTGCTCGAGCGCGGCGCGCAGGTTGTCGACCCGCGATCCCGCGAGTTTGGCGTCGTTTTCCAGCGTCCGCGCCGCCTTGTCCGCGGTCGCGCGGATACTGCCGTCGATCTCGGAGAGTTGCGCGTTGAGTTCCTTCAGGCGCGGATGCCCCGGCAGCAGCGTGCGCCCTTCCGAGGCGATCTGCGCGCTCAACGTCGTGCGCTGCTCCGAAAGCCTGCGGATCAACTCGTTGTTCGCGACATCCGGCACTTCGCCAAGCCGCCCCTGGCGAAGCATGTCGCGAATCAGCCGCGACTTCGCCTGGGCGTCGGCCTGGGCCGTGCGGGCGATGGTGAGCTGGCTGTTCATGTCCGCCAGTTGCTGGCCGCTCATGGAAATATTGTTCGCGCCCAGCACCAGCCCGTTCGAGGCGCGGAACTCCTCGGCCTTGCGCTCGGCCTCGGCGACCCGCGTGCGCAGGTCGGCGTTCAGAGCCGCGAGAGAACTGGCGACGACGCGCGCGTTCTCGCGCTTCGCGCCGGACTGGACGCCGATGTAAAGCTCGGCGATCGTGTTCGCGGCCTTCGCCGCGAGCGCGGGATCCTGCGACGAGAACTCGATCTGCAGAACACGGGACTTGACGATCGGAAACACGTAGAGATGATCGAAATAGGCTTCGTACACGCGGTCTTCCGCCACGGTCGCCTTCGCGTCCCCGCCGATCAGCGACAACAGTCCGCGCAGCAGGCCGGGCGATCCCGCCGCCGGATCGAATTCCGGATTGCCCCGTAAATTGAGCGCCTTGATGGCGTCCCGCGCGAGATCGCGCGAGGTCACGAGTTGCACCTGACTCGTCACGGCCTCGGCGTCGGGCGCCGTCACGCCCTGATCCGGGGTCGCGCGATCGGGACGGGTAAAGTAATTCTCCTGATTTTCGATCAGCGCCTTCGCTTCCGCCGTGTACCGGGGCTTCGCCAGAGACACGAACACGACCGAAGCGCCAAGGCAAACGAGCGTGGAGGCGATGATGAACTTCTTCGAGCGCGCGATCGCCGCGCCGACGCCCGACAGGTTGAGCTCGCCCCCGCCGCTCCCGGCGTCATCGACATTGCTTCGCGACACAACACGCATGGCCAACCTCTCAACCGACGGAGCACTCTAGGCGGATTATGGTTGAGAGGCGGTTAATCGTGTCCGGACGAAGTTAATCGCTCCGGAACGGCTTCGCGCCGCGTCAGGAAAAATTAACCATGCGACACTAAACATGAGTCCACGAAAGCGCCGTGTATCGGACGGCGCGCTCCGGTCTGGACAACATCATGCGGCGTAGGTCATTCGTAACTGGCGTTGCCATCGCCTCCCTGCTGGGCGGCTGCGCATCCGGCCCTCGCTACGAGGCGCGGATGTTCGACATGGACCCCAACAAGCCATACACACTGGCCAGCGGCGACCGCATTCGCGTCATCGTTTTCGGTCAGGACGCCCTGTCCAATTCCTACGCGGTCGATGGCGGCGGGCGCGTTTCCATGCCGCTGATCGGCCTCGTCGACGCTCAGGGCCGCACCACTCACGATCTCGAGCGCGAAATCGAGGCGAAGCTGCGCGGCGGCTTCCTGCGCGAGCCAAAGGTGTCCGTCGAGGTCGAGGCCTACCGGCCCTTTTTCGTGCTCGGCGAAGTCACGACGGCCGGGCAGTATCCGTACATTAACGGGATGACGGTACAGAACGCTGTGGCCGTCGCCGGCGGCTTCTCGCCGCGCGGCAGCAAGTCGTCCGCGGACCTGACCCGTGTCGTCGATGGATATCCCGTCACGCTCCAGGTGCCGCTGACGCATCCGGTGTTGCCGGGCGACACGATCACGATTCGCGAGCGGTTTTTCTGAAGCGGAAGGAACTGCGGAACATGGAAGCCGACGCCGCGCGCGCACTGCGAATTCTACATGTTCTGCGCGCGCCAGTGGGCGGCCTCTTCCGCCATGTCGTCGATCTAGTGACGGAGCAGGCCGCGCGCGGACATCATGTTGGCGTGGTCACGGACGATCTCACGGGCGGGGCCCGCGCCGAGGCCCAGCTCGCGAGTCTGGCGCCGCGTCTCGCGCTGGGCGTCAGCCGCGTGTCGATGCATCGCAATCCAAATCCGGGCGACGTTCGCGCTTTTGGCCACGTCATCCGGCGCATCCGGAAGGATCGTCCGGACGTCGTCCATGGACACGGTTCGAAAGGCGGACTTTACGCGCGCGCGTCGGGCTTCCTGCCCTCGGGCTCGCGCTCCGTGCGCGCCTACACGCCGCATGGCGGCAGTTTCAACTACCTGCCGGGCACGGCGGTGCACGCGGTTTACATGGCCGCCGAGAAAATTCTCGCCAGGTCGACCGACGTTTTCCTCTTCGAAAGCCGCTTCATCGCCAACCGGTTCACGGAATACGTCGGTCACGCCCGCGGTTTGCAGCAGACCGTCTGCAACGGCATCGGCGAGGCGGAAATGATTCCGGTCGAACCCGCGGCCGACGTAGCGGACTTCGTCTACGTCGGCGAACTCCGCTCGGTGAAGGGCATCGACACGATGCTGCTGGCGCTCGCCGAGGTCGGAAAACGCACGGGCCAGCGCCCGCGCGCGGTGCTCGTCGGTTCCGGCCCGGATGAACGGAAGCTGCGCGAACAGGCCGCGTCGCTTGGCGTCGACGGCTCCGTCAGGTTCCCCGGAATCTTGCCGGCGCGGCAGGCTTTCGCCATGGGGCGCACGCTGGTGGTCCCCTCGCGCGCTGAATCCCTGCCTTATGTGGTGCTCGAGGCCGCGGGCGCGCAGGTGCCGATGATAGCGACGAACGTCGGCGGAATTCCCGAAATTTTCGGTCCCTACGCCGACCGCCTGATTCCCTGCGACGACGTGGCGCGACTTGCCGGCGCGATGATGGATGAATTGCACGGGGACGCACGGGCGCGGAGCCGCCGCGCGGCGGAGCTCGCCGGTTACGTGGGCCTGAATTTCAGTATTTCCCGCATGGCGGACGCCGTGATCTCGGGCTACCGGGACGCGCTTCGCGTACGCTTCGGCGGCGTCGCGCCGGCCGTCGCGATTTCTTCGAGCTAATTCCAGAGGTTGAATAAAATGGCAGCATTCGCCACCGAAGACATGAAGCGGGCTCCGGCCCCGCGGCCTTCGTCCGCGGACGCGCCGAAACGCACGCCCCTGATCGCGCTCGCCGAGGCGATGGCGCACCAGTCGCCGGTCGCCGCCTATTCCCCGGTCGTGCTCGCGGGCATCGTGCGCTTTGTCGATTTCGTCGTCATCTGCCTCTCCGGACTCGCGGTTTACTTTTTTTATGTCGCGCCCTCGGGCGAACCCCTGGCGCCATACGCCATGGCCCTGCCGATCCTCGCGGCGATCTCGCTGGTCGTTTTCCAGGCGCTGGAAATCAATCACGTCGGCGCTTTCCGCACGCCCCTCTATCAGGGTTTCCGGCTCTCCGGCGGCCTCGCGTTCGTGCTGCTCGGCGCGCTCGCCATGATTTTCTTCCTCAAGCTCGAAGGCGTGTATTCGCGTGTCTGGATGCTGGGCTGGTACGGACTTTCGGTGGTCGGTCTGATCGCCGAGCGTTGCGTTCTGTCCGTCGTCGTGCGGCGCATGACGCGCGCCGGGCGCCTCGACCGCCGCACGGTCGTGATCGGCGGCGGCCCGCTCGCGGAGCAGCTGCTCGACGAGCTTTCGCGCCAGGAGAACACGGACCTGCGCATTTACGGCGTGTTCGACGACCGCGCGGACGCGCGGTCTCCCGACGTCGTCGGCGGCTACCCCAAGCTCGGCACGGTCGACGACCTCGTCGAATTCGCGCGCCACACGCGCATCGACCTCGCGATTTTCGCGATGCCCATCACCGCCGAGACGCGCCTGCTGGAGATGCTGCGCAAGCTCTGGGTGCTGCCGATCGACATCCGTCTCGCCGCTCACACGAGCAAGCTCCGCTTCCGTCCGCGCTCCTATTCCTACATCGGCGACGTGCCCGTTCACGACGTGTTCGACAAGCCCATCGCCGACTGGGACGTGGTGATGAAGAGCGTTTTCGACCGGGTGATCGGCGCGCTCTGCCTCGTGCTGCTCTCGCCGGTTCTTCTCGCCGTCGCCATCGCGATCAAGCTCGATTCGCGCGGTCCCGTGTTCTTTCGCCAGAAGCGCTACGGCTTCAACAACGAACTGATCGAGGTGTTCAAGTTCCGCTCCATGTACACGGAGCAGACCGACGCGACGGCGGTGAAGCTCGTCACCAGGGACGATCCCCGCGTGACGCGCGTCGGCCGCTTCATCCGCAAGACCTCGATCGACGAATTGCCGCAACTCATCAACGTCGTGTTCCGCGGCGATCTTTCGCTCGTCGGGCCGCGTCCGCACGCCGTTCACGCCAAGGCGGCGGACCGTCAGTACGACGAGGTCGTCGATGGATATTTCGCGCGCCACAGCGTGCGTCCCGGCATCACCGGCTGGGCCCAGGTGAACGGCTGGCGCGGCGAGACCGACACGCCCGAGAAACTCCAGCACCGCGTCGAGCACGACCTTTTCTACATCGAGAACTGGTCGATCCTGTTCGACCTCTACATTCTCGCGATCACGCCCTTCGCGCTCGTCAAGGCCGAGAATGCCTACTGATCGCGGACGCTGGCCGCGGGCCCTCGTGGCCGCGGCGCTCGCCGCGCTGGCCCCGGCCCGCGCCGCGGCCGATCCCGTGCTCGCCTTCGCCGGCGCGCCGCGCGAGACGATCTACAACGCGCGCGTCGATCGTTGCGAGCCCGTCGACACGCCCGACATAGCGCCCGCGACATTCCGCGACGCGAGCGGCGAAATCGTCATGTTCGGCCTGCATTACGTCAATCGCGCCCTGCGCGGCCCCGATCCTGGCCATCTTAAAATCGATTGCCACGTGGCGCTGAATTCCGGCCTCTCCGCCGATCCGGCCGCCTACGACGATCGCCGTTACATCGCCGCCGTCTGGACGCTCGATGGCAAGCGCGTGACCGCCCTGGTCCATCACGAATACCATGGCGAGACGCACAAGGCCTGCCCCGCCGGCGACTACATGGCGTGCTGGTACAATTCCGTCCTGTCGTTTTCCTCGATGAACGGAGGGCGCGACTTTTCCATGGACAAGCCCGCGGTCGTCGCCTCCGCCCCCTTCGGACAGGCCGAACACCAGGGCCGGCATCGCGGCTTTTTCAACCCGTCCAACATCGTGTCGGATGGAAAACACGAATATTTCATGTCCTCCACGACGGGCTGGCCCGGCCAGCCGCAGGGCGTCTGCCTGTTCCGTTCGTCCAACCCGCACGACAGCGCGTCATGGCGGGCTTTCGACGGCAAGGACTTCACGATCCATTTCGCCGATCCCTACGCGCGCGGCGGCGCCGGTTCGCCCAAACCCTGCGCCATCATCGAGCCGTTTCTCTTCCCCGTTCAGACGATTGTCCGCCACCGCGGCGACGGCGTCTGGATCGCGGTCTGGATGGCGACGAAAAACGACCGGCAGTTTCCCGTCGATGGCTTTTATTACGCCACCTCGCGCGACCTGAAGTCCTGGAGCCCGCCCAAACTCCTGCGCGCCGGCGCGACGATTCACCACAATCCCTGTTCCGGATCGCTCATCGCCTATCCATCGCTCGTCGATGAAACATCCCGCGGCCGGGTCTTCGACGAGGTCGGCGATTCTCCCTGGCTGTATTTCGCCGACATCGAAACACACGGCTGCGAGACCGGCAACCGCGTGCTCGTGCGCGAGCGGATGAAAATAAGCGCGTCGCCCGAGCCGCGCGCGGGAGCGCGCCCATGAGTCTCGCCAGCGCGCCGCGCGCCCTGCCCGCCCCGCGGCGGATCAAAACCCTGTCGATGCCCAAATTCATCAACTGGTGGGTCTGGCTGTTCATCTTTTGCGGCGCGATCGCTCTCGTCGAGCCCTCGCCCTACGACTTCGTGTCGCTGATCGCGATCCCGCTGTGGTTCGTGGCCGGCTTCAGGATTCACTGGATGTTCGTGCCGTTCGCGGCCCTGGTCTGCGTTTACAACCTCGCGGGCTTCATCTCCCTCGTTCCCTACTGGAACGAGGCGGATCCCGTGATGTTCATGATCCAGTCGCTCTATCTGCTGGTCACGACGCTGTTCTTCGCGCTGTATTTTGGCGAGCGAACGGTCGAACGCACCGAAATCGCGCTGAAGGCCTTCACCGCGAGCAACGTCGTCGCCGCCTGCTGCGGCATCGCCGGCTACCTCGACATCGGCGGCAGCAGCGCGATCTTCATGAACTACGACCGCGCCGCCGGCACGTTCAAGGATCCCAACGTTCTCGGCTCCTATCTCATCATGGGCGTGCTCTACTGCATGCAATTGCTGATGATGGGGACGACGCGCTGGCGGATCACGACGGCGGCGACCCTGCTGATTTTGCTGGCCGGCATCTTCCTGACGTTTTCGCGCGGCTCCTGGGGCGCCTTCGCCCTCGCCTCGTCGATGATGATCCTGATGACCATCGTGACGACGACCGATCCGAAACATCGCAAGCAGATGATCATCGGCGCGGCGATCGTGCTCGGCCTCGTGCTGATTTTCATCGCGATCCTGATGTCCATCGACTCCATCCGCGCGCAGGTGCTCGACCGGACGACCGGCGATGGCTACGACGACCGGCGCTACACCAACCAGGCGCGCTCGCTGCCGGACCTGATTGACGATCCCCTTGGCTATGGCCCGCTCCGGTTTCGCCTGAAATTCTATCTCGAGCCGCATTCCTCCTACGTCAACGCCTTCGCGTCCTACGGCTGGCTCGGCGGCGTCGCGTTTTTCATTCTCGTCGGCGCGACCTGTTACATCGGCTTCCGCATGTGCTTCTCGCGCTCGCCGGTGCGTCCGGGCGCGCAGGTGTTCTTCCCGTCGCTGCTCGGCTTCCTGTTGCAGGGCTTCCAGATCGACATCGACCACTGGCGGCACGTGTTTCTGATGCTCGGCGCCGTGTGGGGGTTCGAGGCGGCGCGCCAGCGCTGGATCGAACAGGGACGCAAGTCCCCGGCGGCGGACCAATCCTGAGCGGCCGTCTCGTCACGCGAGAGCGAGTCGGGGCCTCGCCGGAGCGGCGGCGGTGGCCAGCGCCTCGCCATAGACGTTCTCGATGGAATCGAGGTGGCGATCGAGCGTCAGCGGCGCGGCCCAGTACATGCGATGCGCGCTGGCGGTCATGCGCGCCGCCTCCGCGTCGTCGGACAGGCGGCGAAGCGCGGCGGCGAGACTGTCGTCGTCGGCGCTTCTGAACCACAGGCCGTTCTCGCCGTCGGTGATCGATTCCCGTCCGGCGCAGGCGTCGGAAACGATGACGGGCGTTCCCTCCGCGAGAGACTCCAGAACCGTCAGCGGTTGTCCCTCGTACCAGACGGAGGGAAACACCAGCGCGCGGGCCTCGCGCAAAATGTCGCGCACGTTCTCCGGTTTCGCCCAGCCGTGGAAGATCGCCTCGGGATAGGCCGCGGCCAGTTCCGCCCGTTGCTGCCCGTCGCCGACGACATGGGCCGTCACGCCGGCCCGCCGCGCGGCCTCGCAAAAATGCGACACGCCCTTCTCCGGCGAAAGCCTGCCGACGAAGACGAACTTTTCTCCCGGAGCCGTCTTCGGGCCGCGGTTCTCGACCTCGATCGGATTGCCAACCCTGTGCCAGATCGTGTCCTCGGGCATGTAGGGCCGGATGGCGTCGAACTGGAGTTGACTGATCGTGACCACGTGGGGAAACGCGTTCCACAGGCCGCCCGCGTCGACGATTTTCTGACGCGCGAGCCGCGCGACCTTGTAGAGATAGGATCGCGAATCGCAGTTCGTCGTCACGCAGGAAAGCGACATCGGCTTGCGATGGCAGGTGACGGCCTTGCGATAATCGTAAAATCCCCCGTTCGGGCAAGCCATGAAAAATTCGTGCATCGTGTAGACGCGCCCGAGTTTCGAGGCGCGCAGCACCGGCCCGATCGAGGGCGACACGGCCTTCGCCCAGGCGTGAACGTGAACGACCGTGCTCGCGGGATCGCAAGCCGCGAGCAAGGCGGCGAGAGCGGCCTTCGCCTTCGCGTTCCACAGGGTCTGAACGAGGAATTGCGCCTTCGGCGCGGTGTTGATGTCGCCCTGCCCGAGGCAGACAACCTCGATTCCGGCGGCCGGCAGTCGCGGATCGACGGGGCCGGCGGCGGCGAAATAGACAACCTCGTGGCCGCGCGCGGCGAGACCGACGCCGCTCTCGATGGCGACCTTGCTTTGCCCGCCGGTGATCCACGCGTGATCCGCGACGATGACGATCTTCATGTCAAACGCTCCAATCGCGCTCAAAGTAATATGCGTCGGGAGAATTTACCCGCATATTCTGGATATATGCTGAACGCGCGCCGGAAGCCCGGCGCGCGCCCGTGAAAGGCAACGCCATGAACGTCTGGAGACGCGCGCTGATTTTGCTCTCGGGCCTGACGGGCGCCGCGGGCGTGGCCCTCGCGGCGTGGGCGTCGCATCGCGGCGGCGGCGACGTGCTGACGACGGCCGCCCTCTTCCTCATGATTCACGCCGGGCCCGCCGCGGCCCTCGCTCTCGCGCCGCCTCGCCGGGCGCTGCTGGCCGCCGCGTCGATCCTGCTCGCCGGCGCGATCCTGTTCGGCGGCGACCTCGCGCTCCGCTTCGGCGCCGGCCTCAGGCCGCTCCCCGTGGCCGCCCCGACCGGCGGCGTGCTGATGATTCTTGGCTGGCTCTGGCTTGGCTGCGCTGGCCTGTTCGCCGGATTTGACGCCGGCGCGGACAAATGACGCCGGTCCGCCCCGGATGGAAAGACTCGCGCGCGCCAACCGCGCCTCGGGCCACGTCAAGCTTGAGTCCGGTTTTTTATTGCAAGGAAATGTCGTTTTCGCGCGAAATTATTCTTTTTTATTCGAAAAACAGGAAAATATTTCAACCTGAAAGCCCGGCGAAAGCGCCCGCCTTCGCTGGCGGCGCGACGTTTCCGATGCGTGACTTGCGCGCGCCGGTGATGTAGGTATTTAGTAATAAACGACTGAAGCGTGCCGGGGGGCAACGGCGGAGACTGCGCGCCGGTTTGGCGCATCGGCTTCTGGAAGGGTGCTTGTATATGTCGGTGAGGTCGAAAGCATTTTCACTGCTGCTGATCGCGGCGGGCGGCGCTGTCGCGGCGCTGACGTGGCCGGCGTACGTCGAAAACCTGTATCCGGGATGGACCGAACGCACGAAGGAAGCGCGCGCGAAATTGCCCTGGGCGGCGAGCGTGGGCTCCTCCCCCGCCGCGACCGCGGCCAATCGTTCCGGCGCCCAGCGCAGCCCGGAGGAAATCCGTCGCGCCGCCATCGCGGCGAGGCCTCCCGTTCCCGTCGACATCGACACCGTGCAGCGCGGCCCGATGCCGTTGCGCGTGGACGCCGTCGGCACGGTCCAGCCGATCGCCACGGTCTCCATCAAGTCCCGCATCGACGCGCAGATCGAGAAAATTTTCGTCAGCGACGGATCGGTGGTCCAGCAGGGCGACCTCCTCGTGCAGCTCGACGCGCGGCAGATCAACGCGCAGATCAAACAGACGGAAGCCAACATCGCCAAGGACCAGACCGTCGTCGACGGGGCCGTGCGCGATTTCAACCGTCTCACGGAATTGCTGGCGCGCGGCTCGGGAACCCAGCTCGCGGTTGACAACGCGCGAACCGCGCTGGCGGCCGCGAAAGCCTCGATCGCGGCCGATCAGGCGTTGCTGGACAACCAGAAAGTCCAGCTGAGCTGGTACACCCTGACCTCTCCGCTCACCGGCCGGGTCGGCACCTTCTCGGCCAAGGCCGGCAACATCATCCGCTCCGGCGACAACACCGTCACCGGCTCCCTCGCGACCATCGTCCAGACCTCGCCGATCTACGTCGCCTTCTCGGTTCCGCAGGCCGTCCTCGCCGAAATCCGCGAGGCCATCGCGCGCGGCGAGGGGATCGTCACCGCGACGCCGCAGGGCGGCACGCGCTCGGCCACCGGCAAGGTGGCGGTGGTCGACAACACGATCGACGCCACCACGGGCACGATCACGTTGCGCGCCATTTTCGACAACGCCGACGACGTGCTCTGGCCTGGCCAGTTGTGCAATATTCGCGTCACCCTCCGCACGGAGCCGGACGTGGTTTCGATTCCGCGGTCGGCCACGCAATCGGGACAGATCGGCAATTTCGTCTATCTCGTCGAAAACGGCGTCGCGAAATTGCGCACCGTGAAGGTTGGTCGCTTCCAGGACGGTCGCGAGATCATCATCGAGGGTCTGAAAGGCGGCGAAACCATTGTCAGCGACGGCGGCCTCCTGCTGATCGACGGCATCCGCGTCGACGTCAAGAGCCGCGGACAGGACAAGAAAGCCCAGGACAGCAACAATCCGGCGCCGAAGGACCACACCTGATGTCGCTTCCCGAACTCTGCATCCGTCGTCCCGTCATGACGACGCTGCTGATGATGTCATTCATCGTTTTTGGCGTCTTCGGCTTCATGAAGCTGCCGGTCTCGGCGCTGCCGCGCGTCGATTTCCCGACGATCTCGGTCAACACCCGCTTGCCGGGCGCGAATCCGGAGACGATGTCGACTTCGGTCGTCGCGCCGCTCGAGCGCGCCTTCGCGACCATTCCGGGCGTCAATCTGATGACCTCGCGTTCCAACAACGGAACGTCCGGCATCACCATGCAGTTCGACCTCGACCGCAACATCGACGGCGCCGCCCTCGACGTGCAGTCGATGATTACCGCGACGTTGCGCAGCCTTCCCGCCGAACTGCCGGCGCCGCCCAGCTTCCGCAAGGTCAATCCCGCCGACGCGCCCGTGCTGATCCTCGTGCTGGCCTCGGAAACCCTGCCGCTTTCGACGACCAACGACTACGCCGAGCAGATTTTCCAGCAGCAGATTTCGCAAATTCCGGGCGTGGCGCAGGTCAACATTTTTGGCCAGCAGAAATACGCCGTCCGCATCGACGCCGACCCGGACGCGCTCGGCGCGCGCAATCTCACCCTCGACGACCTGCGCCGCGCCGTGGTCGCCGCCAATTCCTCGTCACCCGTGGGCGGCTTGCGCGGAATCGACAAGAACCGGGTGCTCAAGGCCTCCGGTGAAATGACGAAAGCCGAGGATTTCGAAAACATCGTCGTCACCTGGCGCAACGGCGCGCCGATCCGCCTCAAGGAAGTGGCGCGCGTCTACGATTCCGTCGACAACGATCAGGTCGCCGCCTGGCACAACCGCACCCGCACCATCGCGCTCGCGATCTACCGCGCGTCCGACGCCAACACGGTCGAGGTGGTCGATTCCATCAAGGCGAAGCTGCCCGTTTATCAGGCGCAGCTGCCCGCCTCCATCACCGTTTCGGTCCTCAACGACAGGTCCAGGTCAGTTCGTGAATCCATCGAGGACGTCGAGTTTACGCTGATGCTGTCCATCGCGCTCGTCGTGATGGTGATTTTCCTGTTCCTGAAATCCTTCACGGCGACGTTGATCCCGTCGCTGGCGCTGCCCGTGTCGCTGATCGGCACCTGCGCGTTCATGTATCTGTTCGGTTATTCCATCGACAATATCTCGCTGCTGGCGGTCACGCTGGCGGTGGGCTTCGTCGTCGACGACGCCATCGTGATGCTCGAGAACATCGTCCGCCACATCGAGGAGGGGATGCCCCCGTTCGAGGCGGCGATGAAAGGGTCGACCGAAATCGGCTTCACCATTGTCTCCATCACCCTGTCCCTGGTCGCCGGGTTCATTCCGGTTCTGCTGATGGCGGGCATCGTGGGGCGCGTCTTCCGCGACTTCGCGGTGACGATCTCCTGCGCTATTCTCGTGTCCGGCTTCGTATCGCTCACCTTGACGCCGATGCTGTGCGCGCGCCTGCTCAAGCCGATCGATCACCACGCCAAGCAGGGCCTGTTCTGGCGCTTCGTCGATTTTCTCATCGACGGGCTGACCAACGCCTACCGCTGGTCTCTGGACATCGTGCTGCGTCATCGCTTCACGATGATCGCCATCACCGTTGGAACCTTCTATCTCAGCGTCTCGATGTTCGCCTCGATCCCCAAGGGATTTTTCCCCATCGAGGACACCGGCTTCATTTCCGGTTCGACGGAAGCGGCCTCCGACACCGCCTTCCCCGCCATGGTGGACAGGCAGAAACAGATCGCTGAAATCCTGATGGCGGACCCTGCTGTCGATTACATCACGACTTCCGTCGGTCAGGGAGGCACCAATCAGGGATCCGTCTTCGTCGCGCTCAAGCCGAAGGCGGAACGCGACGAAATTCTGACGATCATCAGCCGGATGCGACGCAACGCCACCTCCGTTCCCGGCATGAACGCGGTGTTCCAGCCAATCCAGAACCTGAACCTGAACGGCGGCCGCGCCTCGCGCGCGCCCTATCAATACACGCTGCAATCGAGCGACCTGAAGACTCTCTACACCTACGCGCCGGAAATGCTGATCAAACTTCAGGCCCTGCCGCAACTGCGCGACGCGACGAGCGACCTCAAGATCACCAATCCCGAACTGACCATCGACATCGACCGCGACAAGGCGGCGGCGTTCGGCCTGACCAGCGACCAGATCCGCGCGGCGCTCTACAACGCCTATGGCAGCCGGCAGATTTCAACGATTTACACCCAGGCCTCGGATTATCAGGTCATCCTGCAAACAGCGCATGACTTCCAGGACGATCCCACCGCGCTGGGGCGCGTGTTCATCCGCGCGAGTTCCGGCGGCGGCGCCAGCGGAGCGACGACCGGCGGCGGAAGCGGCGGCATATCCAGCGCCCCGATCGTTCCGCTCGACCAGGTGGCCACCTTCCGGCGCTCGGTTGGCCCGCTCTGGGTCAACCGCCAGGCGCAGCAGGCCTCGGTGACGATTTCCTTCGCGACCCCCTCCGGCGTCTCGATCGGCGAGGCGGTCGAGGCCATCCGCAAGGTCGAGGAAGACGTGAAGCTGCCTCCCTCGATCGGCACGAATTTCACGGGCTCGGCCGCGCTCTTCCAGGACGCGCAAAAAGGCCAGGTTCCGCTCATTCTCGCGGCGGTGCTGACGATTTACATCGTGCTTGGCGTGCTCTACGAGAGCTACATCCACCCCATCACCATCCTGTCCGGCCTGCCCTCGGCGGGCATCGGCGCCCTGCTCTGGCTGCAATGGTACGGGATGGATCTCTCGGTGATCGCCATCATCGGCATCCTGCTGCTGGTGGGCATCGTCAAGAAGAACGCGATCATGATGATCGACTTCGCGCTCGAGGCGCAGCGCGACCATGGGCGCTCGGCCAATGAGGCGATTTATGAGGCCTGCGTGCTGCGGTTTCGACCGATCATGATGACCACCATGGCAGCGCTGCTGGGGGCAGTGCCGCTGGTGATC
>CAISEY010000014.1 GCA_903884435.1 uncultured Hyphomicrobiales bacterium
CCGTCGAGGCCTGGGTGCGCGAGCGCGCGAGCGCGCTGACGAAGCGTTTTCCGATTTACTGAGGGCCGCGGCGCGGCGGGGATGAAAAGATGCGTTGCCCCTATTGCGGCAGTCTCGACACGCAGGTGAAGGATTCGCGTCCGACCGAGGACTCCTCCTCGATCCGCCGCCGCCGCGTGTGTCCCGATTGCGCCGGGCGATTCACCACCTTCGAGCGCGTGCAGTTGCGCGAACTCACGGTGCTGAAAAAATCCGGCCGCCGCGTGCCGTTCGACCGCGACAAGCTGATGCGCTCCATCGAGATCGCGCTGCGCAAGCGTTCCGTCGATCCCGAGCGCGTCGAGCGCATGGTCAACGGCATCGTGCGGCAACTCGAGAGCCAGGGCGACGCCGAGATTTCCAGCGACCGCATTGGCGAACTCGTCATGGAAGGGCTGCGCTCGCTCGACGACGTGGCCTATGTGCGTTTCGCCTCCGTCTACAAGAATTTTCGCGAGGCGCGCGACTTCGGCGCCATCGTCGACGAACTCGCGGGCGACGAGGGCCCGGGCGAGAAGCCGCGGCGCGAACCAGTTTCCGGGGGCGCATGAGTTCGCGGTTCGATCTCGACGCGGCGCCGGACACGGCGACCGACACGGCCTACATGATGGCCGCCATCAACTGGGGCCGGCGCAATCTGGGGGCGACCGCGCCCAATCCCGCCGTCGGTTGCGTCATCGTGCGCGATGGCGTCATCATCGGCCGCGGCGCGACGCAGGCCGGCGGGCGCCCGCACGCGGAGACCGAGGCCATTCGCGACGCCGGGGAAGCCGCGCGCGGGGCGACGCTCTATGTCAGTCTCGAACCGTGCAGCCATCATGGCGTCACCTCGCCCTGCGCCGACGCCATTGTCGCGGCGGGCCTCGCGCGCGTCGTCTCCGCCATCGAGGATCCGGCCCGGCGCGTCGCCGGTCGCGGCCACGCCAAGCTCGTTGAAGCGGGCATCGCGCTTCGCACGGGCATCGCGGCGGGCGCCGCGCGGCGTCTGACCCTGGGCCATATCCTGCGCGTCACCGAAGGCCGGCCGATGGTGACGCTGAAACTGGCGGAAACCGCCGATGGCTACGCCGCTGGCGGCGAACACGATCCGCGCCTGATGATCACCGGCGCCGCCGTCAACAACCGCGTCCATGTCATGCGCGCCATGCACGACGCGATCATGGTGGGCGTCGGCACGGTGCTGGCGGACGATCCATTGATGACCGTGCGGCTGCCGGGGCTCGAGGGGCGCAAGCCCCTGCGAATCGTGCTCGACACGCATTTGCGCACGCCTCTGGCCTCGCGCCTCGCGGCGACGGCGGGAGACTGGCCGACGCTGGCGATCGCGGGCGAGGGCGCTTCCGCCGACGCGGAGGCGGCGCTTGTCGCGAAGGGCGTCCGCGTCGAACGGGCGCCGCTCGACGCCGCGGGACACGTCGATCTGTCCGCCGCGTTGCGGTTGCTCGGCAAGCTCGGGCTGACGCGGGTCTTCAGCGAAGGCGGGCCGACGGTGGCGGGCCAGCTCATCGAGCGGGGCCTCGCCGACGAGATTGTGATCTGCACCGCCCTGAAGCCGTTGGGCCGGCCCGGCGTTCCGATGCTCGATCCGGCCTCGCGCGCGGCGCTCGCTGATGAAAAACGCTATGTTCCGCTCGACGACGGATTGCTCGGCACGGATCGGGTTCGTCATTTCGAGAGGAGAAGCTGATGTTCACGGGTCTCGTCAGCGACGTGGGGCGGGTGATTTCCATCGTCGAACGCGGCGAATTGCGGCGGGTGCGTTTCGCCACGTCCTACGCGCCGGAAACCATCGCGACGGGCGCCTCTATCGCCTGCGGCGGGCCGTGCCTGACCGCCGTGGACTTTGGCCGCGACGCGGGCGGGAACTGGTTCGAGGTCGATGTCGGCGCGGAAACGCTGGCGCGCACCACCGCAGGCCTGTGGCGGCCGGGAACGCGGGTCAACCTCGAACGGTCCCTGAAAATTGGCGACGAACTCGGCGGACATCTCGTCAGCGGCCATGTCGATGGCGTCGCCAGAATCATCGCGCGCCGGGATTTCGACGGCATGGCCCGTTTTGACATCGAAGCGCCGCACGGACTGTCGAAATTCATCGCTGAAAAGGGCTCGGTGTCCCTCGACGGAACTTCCCTCACCGTCAACAGCGTCGATGGCGATTGCTTCTCGATCCTGCTGATCCCGCACACGCTCGCGGTGACGACCTGGGGCGACCGGCGCGAAGGCGACGCACTCAATCTCGAGATCGACCAGATGGCGCGCTACGCCGCCCGGCTGAGCGAGACGCGAGGATAAGGCCGGCGCGCGCCCCCGACGGAGGCGCGAACCGATCCTTTCCGGGATCGCTTGATCCGGCGCGGCTAGTCGCTGGACGACAGATCCTCGCATGTGTAGCCGATAAAGCAGCTCCTGATGTTCTTCGTGCGAACGAAGGCAGGCGTCAGATCGTCATCGGCCGAGCAGGCTTCGGCGTCGTGGACGTAGAGATCGAACCGGTTCGGACCCGTCTTCAACACAACGCCCTTCGGTTTCGAAAGCACCAGGTCGTGAGCTTGCGCGCAGGACATGGAGAGCGTGTCGTTTTGCGCCTGCGAGACTTGCGGTCTTGGCGGTTTCGCCCTTTTCGTTTGCGCGAAGGCGGACGTCGCAAAGGCGCACAGAGCCACGCCGAGAATGACTTTCCGAAACATTTTAATCTCCTTGGGTTCGTTCCCAGTTAACGAAAGATCACTCTGGTCATTACAAGCATCGTGGTCTCAACGTCACAAGTATAAATATACTTTTATTTTATTTTATCTTTGACACGTATCAATTTTATAGACCCGCCGGGATCCCTATGTACAAGGATCATGGCGTGCTCGCCTTCAACCGCGGTCGCGCCACCGGCCGGCCTTAGCCGCGGGGTTGCGCGCCGGGCCTCACCTCTCTATTCAACGCTCTCTCAATTCACGGAATTTGACCCATGGCCGAACCCCGCCGCGCCGCCGTCCCGACATATGCCGCGCCCGGCGCGCGGTTCGTCATCGCCGAGGCGCGCTTTTACGATTCGATTGGTTCGATGCTGCTCGACGGCGCGAAGCGCATGCTCGACGCCGCGGGCGCGACCTATGACGTTATTTCCGTTCCGGGCGCGCTTGAATTGCCCGCGGCCATCCACATCGCCACGCGTGGCGGGCGTTACGCCGGCGCCATCGCGCTCGGCTGCGTCATCCGCGGCGAAACCTTCCATTTCGAGATCGTCGCCGAGCAAAGCAGCCGCGCGCTGATGGACCTCACCGTCGATCACGAATTGCCCGTTGGCAACGGCATTCTCACCGTCGAGAACGAGGACCAGGCGATCGAGCGCGCCGATCCCGCGCGGGGCGACAAGGGCGGCGACGCCGCCCGCGCCGCGCTGGCGCTCTTCACGCTCAAGCAACAATATGGCGCGCGCTGATGTCGCGCGAACATCGCGCCAACGCGCGGCTCGCCGCCGTTCAGGCGCTCTACCAGATGGATGTCGCGGGCAAGGGCATCAACGAGATCCTCGCGGAGTTCGAGACCTTCTGGATCGGCCAGGAAGTCGAGGGCGACCAGTACAAGCCCGCCGAAATCGAATATTTTCGCGACGTGCTGAACGGCGTGCTCGCCGACCAGCAGGCGCTCGACACGCAAATCGACTCGACGCTCCAGGAAGGCTGGCCGCTGCGGCGGGTCGAGGCGGTCATGCGTGCGGTGTTGCGCGCCGGCGCCTATGAACTGAAGAAGCGCCGGGACGTTCCCGTGCGCGTCGTCATCACCGAATATGTCGATATCGCCGCCGCGTTTCTGGCGCGCGACGAGGTGGGCATGATCAACGCGGTGCTCGACGCGCTGGCGCGCAAGTTGCGCGCGGACGAGTTCTAGCGCCGGGAGGCGGATTTGGCCGCTCCTTTCACCGAAGACGAACTCATCGCGCGTTGTTTCGCGCCAGTCGCCGGGCCTGGCGCGCTCGGGCTGCGCGACGACGCCGCGTTGCTGACGCCGCCGGAGGGACACGACCTCGTCGCGACCACGGACGCGCTTGTGGCGGGCGTGCATTTTTTCGCGCAGGATCCCGCCGCGGAGATCGCGCGCAAGGCCTTGCGCGTCAATGTGTCCGATCTCGCGGCCAAGGGCGCCGATCCCCTCGGGTTTCTGCTGGCGCTCGCCCTGCCGCCGGACGTGACGGCGGAATGGCTGATGGAATTTTCCCGCGGCCTTGGCGAGGACGCGGCGTCTTACGGCATTCAACTTCTCGGCGGCGACACGGTGAAAACGCCGGGGCCGCTGACAATATCCGTCACCGCGCTCGGAAGCGTTCCGCGCGGCCGCATGGTTCCGCGCACCGGCGCGCGCGCCGGCGACCGGCTTTACGTGAGCGGCACGATTGGCGACGCCGCGATTGGTCTGCAATTGCGGCTCGGCAAGGGGCCCGAGGGTCTCTCCGACTCGGCGCGCGCGCGTTTGCTGGAGCGCTATCTTGTCCCGCGACCGCGCCACGCCCTGCGCCACGCGATGCGCGACTTCGCCAGCGGCGGCATGGACGTGTCGGACGGGCTCGTCGGCGATCTCACGAAAATGCTGCGCGTTTCCAGCGTTTCCGCGCGGATTCATCTGGCGGACGCGCCGATGTCCAACGCGGCGCGCGAGGCCATCGCGCTCGACGCCGCGTTGTTCGACATCGCCGTCACCGGCGGCGACGATTACGAATTGCTGGCGAGCGTTCCACCCGGCGGGGCGGCGGCGTTCGAGGCCGCGGCAAGCGCGGCGGGCGTGCCCGTGGCCTGCATTGGCGAGGCGATCGCCGGGGAGGCCGCGCCGGTTTTCATTGGCAGGGACGGCGTCCCGAAGAAATTCGCGCGCGGCAGTTTCAGCCATTTTTGACGGGTTCCGGCCTGCCCGGACGTTTTGCCGCGGGCCGGTGACGTTGTTCCCGCCCTGGCCTGAAGTAGCTTGAGCGACGCCCTGACGCGGCCAGGCTCGATCATTCAATGGTCGCCTCGTGACCAGGCGACTGGAGATTCCCATGCTCGTCCAGCACTATTCCGTCGTGCCCTACAAACTCATCGACATCGTCGCGTTTTTCAGGTCGGTGGCGGTCGCCGTCGCCTTCCAGCGCCACCTGTCGCTCGAATGGAAGACCTATCAGGAAAGCACGGTGATCAACGCATTTTACACCGTGGCGTTCTGGAAGGAGCCGCCGGGTTCGGTCGAGGTCAACATCGGAACCAAACGCGCCATCGACGCGACGACGAAGGAATTGCACCTCCACTATGTCTCCGCCTGGCTGAAAATCCTGTTTTCCAGGGGGCCGGCGGCGGCCAATAAATACACCGACGACATGCTGAAGCTTCGCGAAGCCGCCCGCGCGGCGGCGCAATCGGCGTTCTCCGACGCTTCGAAGATCAACGCCATGGTCGCGGGCGAGTTGCGAACCTTCATCAACGAACTCGCCACGGTCCGGCTCGCCGCGACCGTGGGCGTCGCGGCGATCGGGGGCGCGGCGGGCGTCGCGTTCGCGTCCGCCGCCATGACGGAGGCCGGCGTCGCGGGGCTCACCGTGTTCGGCCTCGCGCCGGGGGCGACAGCGTTTCAGTTCGGCGTCGCGGGACTTTGTTTTTCCGCGACGAATTCCGTGGTCAAGAGCTACGAGCAGGGGCCGTCCGCGACGGTCGCGGCGGTGAGCGTCGACGCGGGAAAATACGTGGCCAACGAAGCCTCCGGGCGCATCGCTGGCCATTACCTCGAAAAAGCGCTCGAACAGACAGCCGAGAACAGCGTCGTCATCCACTACGCGCTGGGAGAGATCAGCCGGTGGTCCGCCATCCTTTCCGACACGGCGCGTCTGCGCGCGCGCACCCGCTACAAGGCGACGCGGGAACTCGCGAAATCGGAACAGGCGTTCTCACAGGCCGTCGTGCGGCGCGAGGCCGCCTCGAACACGCTCAAGACGGCGGGCCGTTTCGCCCGCGGAATTCCCGTCGTTTTCGCGGCCTGGGACATCTGGGACGCGTGGGGCGATTACATGGCCACACAGACCGATCCCGGCGCCCACTAGGGCGGGCGCCGGGTTTCGTCCGGTCAGGCGCCCGTGACCTCGAGCGCGAAGTCGATGTTGCCGCGCGTCGCGTGGCTGTAGGGGCAAATCTTCTCGTGGGTTTCCGCGACGAGCGCCCGCGCCTCGTCCACGGGAAGACGGGGAACCTTCACTTCCATTTTCACGGCGATGCCGAAGCCGCCGCCCTCGCGCGGCCCGACGGACGCGTGACAGGTCACGACGGCTCCCGAGACGTCTTTCTTGTGCTGCCGGCCGATGAACTCCAGAGCGCCGCCGAAACAGGCGGCGTAGCCCGCGGCGAAGAGATGTTCGGGAGTCGTGGTCCCGGGCAGTCCGGGACCGCCCATTTCCTCGCGGACCGACAGGTTGACGCTGACGGAGCCGTCGGTCGTTTCCGAATGCCCGTTGCGGCCTCCGGTGTTGACGGCGGTGGCTGTGACGAGCGGCTTTATCGTGTACGCGGCCATGATTTTTCCCTCGCGGATGGTTCGACGGGTTCAGACTTTCGGCAGGTCGGAGTCGGGAATGCCCAGCGCCTTCGCCACGCCCTTGCCGTAGGCGGGGTCCGCCTTCAGGCAATTGGCGACGTGCCGCAACTGAATCTCCCGGGGCGCGCCGCCGACGGAGCGCGCCGTGTTCTCGAACAGCGCCTTCTTATTCTCGTCGGTCAGAAGCCGGAACAGCGCGCCGGGTTGCGAATAATAATCGGTGTCCTCGCGATGGTTCCAGTGATCGGCGGCTCCCTCGATCGTCAGCGGCGGTTCGCGATAGTCGGGCTGCTCGCGCCACTCGCCATATGAGTTCGGCTCGTAACCGATTCTGCCGCCATGATTGCCATCGACGCGCATGGGGCCGTCGCGGTGATAGGAATGAACGGGGCAGCGCGGCGCGTTGACGGGAATCTGGTGGTGGTTCACGCCGAGCCGGTAGCGTTGCGCGTCGCCGTAGGAAAAGAGGCGCGCCTGCAGCATCTTGTCCGGCGAGAAGCCGATGCCGGGAACGACGTTGGCCGGGTTGAACGCGGATTGCTCCACCTCGGCGAAGAAGTTCTCGGGATTGCGGTTGAGCTCCATCACGCCAACTTCGATCAGCGGATAGTCGCCATGCGGCCAGACTTTCGTCAGGTCGAAGGGATTGTAGGGAACCTTCGAGGCGTCCTTCTCGGGCATGATCTGGACGAACAGGGTCCATTTGGGGAAATCGCCCTTTTCGATGCTTTCGAAGAGGTCGCGTTGATGGCTTTCGCGGTCCTTGCCGACGATGGCCTCGGCCTCGGCGTCGGTCAGATTTTTGACGCCCTGCTGGCAACGGAAATGGAATTTCACCCAGTGCCGCTCGTTGGCGGCGTTGATGAAACTGAAAGTGTGCGAGCCGAACCCGTGCATGTGCCGGTAGGTCGCGGGCAGGCCGCGGTCGCTCATCACGATGGTGATCTGGTGCAACGCTTCGGGAAGCGAGGTCCAGAAATCCCAGTTGTTGCGGGCGCTGCGCAAGTTGGTGCGCGGATCGCGCTTCACGGCGTGATTGAGGTCGGGGAATTTCAGCGGATCGCGCAGGAAGAAGACCGGCGTGTTGTTGCCGACGAGATCCCAGTTGCCTTCCTCCGTGTAGAACTTCACCGCGAAGCCGCGAATGTCGCGCTCGGCGTCCGCCGCGCCGCGCTCGCCCGCGACCGTGGTGAAACGCGCGAAGAGGTCGGTCTTCTTGCCAATGGCGGAGAAGATTTTCGCGCGGGTGTAGCGCGTGATGTCGTGCGTCACGGTGAAGGAGCCATAAGCGCCGGAGCCCTTGGCGTGCATCCGGCGTTCCGGGATGACCTCGCGATCGAAATGCGCCAGCTTTTCGAGCAGCCACACGTCCTGGAGCAGAACAGGGCCGCGCGGGCCCGCCGTGACCGCGTTCTGGTTGTCGACGACCGGCGCGCCGGCGGCGGTGGTCAGCCGGGGTTTTTTCGACATGTCTTCGGACATCGCGTTCTCCTGGTGTGAGCGGGTGGGCGAACTCGTCGCGCCGTCGGCTGAAACCGCCGGCGGGGCGACGGGTGGAAACTAGCCAAAGCCCGTGCTTCGGTAAAATCGAATGATATTATCGAAACCATCGACACGCCCGATCATGCGGGGCGCGTCGATGGCGATGGTCGGCTTGTCGCGCGCCTTCACTGATCCGCGATGATCCGTCGCGTGCGCTCCACGACCGCTTTCGGCGTCGCGAACAGTTCGCCGATCAATTGTGTCATTTTTTCGGGAGCGAAGGGGCGCACTTCCAGATTGAGTTTCGTCGCGTCCTCGACGAATTCCCTGTCGATCATCGTGGCGGCGAAGGCGCGGCGCAGGACTTCGAGGCGGTCGCGCGGGATTTGCGGCGGCGCCGTAACCGGGCGTCCGTAGGTCCAGGGCGCCAGAACCAGTTTCAGGGTTTGCAGGTCTTCCGTCGTCCTCGCCTGTTCGAAGGCCGTCGGCGTGTCCGGCAGTTCGGGATGGCGCTCGAGGCCGGACTGATAAACGAGTTTGATCTTGCCCGCGGCCCATTCGTCGCGGACCTCGGTTTTCAGCGTCGTCAGGGACAGGGCGCAATGGCCGTCGACCTCTCCCTTGGCGATCGCGAGCCGGATGTCGGCGATGCCCGGATAGCCCATCACGAGCCTGAACTTGTAGCCGAACACGGCTTTCAACGTGCGCGCCTCGACCGCCGTGCCGCCGGCGGGGCCGGTGGCGCCCATGATGAATTCGCTTGTCGTCAGATCGTCGCGCGATTTCATGCGATCGGACCAGATTCCGCAGGTCGAGGTTTCCGTGGAGATGCTGCCGAGCCAGTCGAAGGCCCGCGGATCGAATTTCGCCTGGTCGGGATTGAGCAGGGGATCGGTCGTGTTGGGCGGCAGGATCAGGCCGATCACCGAGCCGTCGCGCGGGGCGACGTTGATGAGGGACTGCACCGCGTTGAGTCCGCCCGCGCCGGGGATCGCCTGCACGGACATGGTTGGATTGCCCGGAATATGGCGCGTGATGTGACGCGCCAGAACGCGCGCGTAACTGTCGAAGCCGCTTGGCGGCGCGTAGGGCACGATGATGCGCAGCGCGCGGCCGGCGTAAAACTTCTCCGGCGTTTCCTGCGCGCCGGCGGCGCCGGCGGCGAGGAGGAGCGCGAGGCCGCCGGCGAGCGCTTTCATCACATGACTCCCGGGTCTGTCGCGCGGGCGCGCCTGATGAATTCGATCGCGCGGTCGGTCGCCTCGGGCGAAAGGCCGATGTATTTTTTCGGGTCGAGCTTTTGCGCGAGGCCGATGTCGGCGGCTGCCTTCGCGAGCGCGGGCCGCGCCATGATTTCGTCGATGAATTGGGTGTTGTTGTCCCAGGCGGCGCGCGCGGCGAGGCGCACTTCCTCGTGCGCCGTGTGCTTGCCGATCTTTTCGCCGAGCAGGAACATGGCTTCCTCCGCCATGATCAGTCCGTTGGTGCGGCCGAGGTCGCGCGCCATGGCCTCGGGATTGACCTTCATGTTGACGACCATGCGCACGGCGGCTTTCGTCAACTTGTCCATGGCCGAGCTCACGTCGCCGAGCGCGTCGGCGCTGGAGATCTGGTCGCGTTCGTAAAAGGACATCTGCCAGTCGCGCAGAATGTCCGCCAGATGCGGCACGGCGCGCGCCTGCGTCAGGACCGTGCGCGAAAAGCTTGGATTGACCTTGTGCGGCATGGTGGAGGAACCAACGTTCGACGTGGGCTCCTCGATCTCGCGGAAGTCGTCGCCCTGCAACACGAAGACTTCCTGCGCGATCCGTCCGAGGCTTTTCGACGTGATCGCGAGCAGCGCGCCATATTCGGCGAACATGTCCTTCGCGCCTTTCCAGTCGGCGGGCCAGGGCTCCGCGGTTCCCAGTTCCTTCGCGACTTCGGCCTCGATGTCGAACGCGTCCTTGCCGAGCGCGGCGTAACTTCCGACGGCGCCGGAGATCATCGTCGTGTCGTTGCGCGTGAGCCAGCCCTTGAGCCGCTCGATGTTGCGGCGGTTTTCCCCCAGCCAGCTTCCGACCTTCACGCCGAAGGTGAAAGGCAGGGCGTGGCGGCCCACCGTGCGACCGATCATCGGCGTCGCGCGATGTTCGTTCGCGATCTTCAGCAGGGTTTCCTCGACCTGGCGCAAATCCGAGATGAAGACGAGCGCGGCCTCGCGGCATTGCCGCAACTGAACGGTGTCGTAGATGTCCTGCGTCGTCGCGCCGTAGTGAATGTACTCGCCGGCGTCGCCCTTCGTCTTTTTGGCCCAGACGTTGAGCAGCGCGACGAGCGGATGGCCGACGCGTTTGTATTCCGCCGCGACTTCTGGCTGCGGCACGGACTCGAGATTGGCGGTGCGGGCGATTTCCTCCGCGGCGGCTGGCGGAATGACGCCGCGCCGCGCCTGCACCCTGGCGAGCGCCGCCTCCATGCGCATCAGCAACGCTTGTGTGTGGGGCAGGGCGAAGAGCTCGGGGATGGGCGGCGTGTCCGCGGCGCGGGCCGGTCCCGCCGCGATGGCCGCCAGCAGCGTCGCCGCGGCGGCCGCGGTCGTGAGTGCGTTCATGGTCGTTCTCCCGAGGTCTGGCGCGAACGTTGCCACGCCCGCGGCGACGCGCCAAGCCCCGGCGCTTGCCGGCTCGCGAACGAATTTGATCCAGATCAGATCGCGCGTTCGCGCCCGTGGCATTTTTATTCAAGCCGCCAAACGTTCGGGAGAGAAGCCATGCCGCAGGCGCGACGCATCGGACACGCGACATTCGAGACGCCGGATCTCGATCGTGAAATCGATTACTGGGTGAATGTCGCGGGCCTCGTGCTCGCGGAGCGCGAGGGCAAGCGCGCTTTTCTGGCGACGAAGGTCGGCCAACTCGTCGTCGAACTCAACGAGGGGCCAGAGGCGCGGTGCGCCGGGCTGTCCTTCGAGGTTTCGCCAAAGACGGATTTCGCCGCGCTCGGGCGTGAACTCGCGGCCGAGGGAGTCGCCAGCGCGCTCGCCAACGACGTCGCGCCCGGCATGAAGCGCGCGCTCACGCTCGAGGACAACAAGGGCACGAAGGTTCAGCTCTTCTCCGAGTGGAGCTATCTCGGCGATCATCACCAGGTCACGGGCGTCGGACCGATGAAGCTCGGTCACGTCGCCTTCGTCACGCCGGACGTGAAGGCGGTCACGAGCTTCTACGAGAAAGTGCTGCGCTTCCGCGTGTCGGACTGGATCGGCGACTGGTTCTCCTTCATGCGCTGCGGTCCCGATCATCACACCGTGAATTTCGTGCGCGGGGACAAGACCCAGCTCGCCCACATCGCCTTCGAGGCGAAGGACATGTCGCATATCGCCTCGGCCTGCGATCTTCTCGGGCACAAGGGAATCCCGATCACCTGGGGGCCGGTGCGCCACGGACCGGGCCACAACGTTTCCGTCTATCACCAGGACCCGGACAACAACACGGTGGAATTCTACATCGATCTCGACCAGATGAAGGACGAGGAACTCGGCTATTTCGAGCCGCGCCCCTGGCATCGCGACCTGCCGCAACGCCCGAAAGTGTGGGAAAATGGCACGTCGCAACTTTGGGGGATGAAGCGGCACGCGTGAGCGGGCTCAGGGCGTCTGCGTCATCTTTCTGACCCTTTCAATCACGTCCGGCGGCGTGCGGAAAATCTCGTCGACGAGTTCCGCCGCGCGGGCGCCGGAGATGGGGCGGTGCTCCAGTTTGAGGCGCTTCATCTCGTCGATGAATTCGGGGTCCTTCATCGTCTTGTCGAAGGCCGTCCGCAGGGCCTCGACGCGTTCCCGGGGCACGTCGGGGGGCAGATAGACCGGACGACCGAAGGCCCAGGGACCGAACACGAGTTTCAGCGCCGCGAGGTCTTCCGGCTTTTTCGCGAGGTCGAAGGCGTTGGGAACCTCGGGAATATCCGGGTGCGATTCGACGCCGGCCTGGATCACGACCCGGATCTTGCCGGACTTGTAGTCCTCCCACAGGTCGCTTTTCAGCGTCGAGACGATCAACGCGCAATGCCCGTCTATCTCGCCCTTCGCGGCGGCGAGGCGCACGTCCGCCTGGGCGGGGTAGCCATGCACGATGCGGAAGTTGAAGCCGAAGATGGTTTGAAGCGTCCGCGATTCGATGGTCGATCCCGCGGCCGGGCCCGTGCCGCCAATGACGACTTCGCGACCGCGCAGGTCTTCGAGCGTTTTGATCCTCTCGTTCCAGAAGGCGCAGGCCGACCCCTCGGCGTTGACGCTGCCGATCCAGTTGAACTTGCGGGGATCGAATTTCGAGGTTTCAGGATTGAGAAGGGGATCGGTGACGTTGCTGGAATTCATCGTCGCCATCACCGAGCCGTCGCGCGGCGCGACATTGGCGAGCGTCTGCACCGCGTTGAGCCCGCCGGCGCCCGGCACGGTCTGCACGACGATCGCCGGATTGCCCGGAATGAATTTCGGCATGTGGCGCGCGACGGCGCGGGCGTATGTGTCGAAGGACGAGGGCGGCGGATAGGGCACGATCATGCGCATCGCGCGGCCCGCGTAGAACTTTTCCACGGCGTCTTGAGCCAGCGCGGGAATGGCCGTGAAAGCGAGAAAAAGCGCGCCAGCCGCGCGTTGCGTCGTCGTCACGGATCGTTCCCCCGGGGTTTCCGCCATGCTGCCATGCGCGCGGCGGCATTGCAAAAGCGCGTCGCCTCGAGCAGGGTCGCGCCGGAACGGTGACGATTTGAGCGAACTTTCTTCCACCGCCGGGGCGGATGCGCCCGGCGGACATTCCCCGGCATGGTGGTTTCGGGAAGCCGCGCGGCAGGCCGCCGTCGGCCCGATGCTGATTGTTTCGGTGAGCCTCGTCAGCGTCGGCGGACTCGCGCGCGACGCCGGCTTTTCGATGGAGATCGCCGTCGCCTCGACCCTGCTGATCTGGGCGGGGCCGGCGCAGGTTCTGTTTTTCGGCGCGGTGGCGGCGAAAACCGCCTGGCCCGCGATCGCGCTGTCGATTTCATTGTCCTCCATCCGCTTCGTGCCGATGGTGGTGTCGCTGCTGCCGCTGATCCGCGGTCCGCGGACGCGCACGCCGACGTTGCTCGCGGCGGCCCATTGTATCGCCGTCACCGTCTGGGCCGAGGGAATGCGCCGTCTGCCGGACGTGCCGAAGGAAGCGCGGCTGCCCTTCTTCTTTGGCTTCGCGCTGATGTGTTTTCTCGGCACGGTCGTCGCGACGGCGGCGGGATACGCGCTGATTGGCGAATTGCCCGTGCCGCTGGCGGCGGCGCTGCTGTTCATGACGCCGATCTATTTCGTCGCGACTCTGACGCGCGGCGCGCGGCAAATGGTCGACAGGCTGGCGCTGGTTTTCGGCTTCGCGCTGGCGCCCGCCGCGATGGCTTTCGCGCCCGCCGGGTTCGATCTGCTGATCCTCGGCCTTGTCGCGGGCACGGCGGCCTTTCTCGCGGCGCGCGCGCTGGACGCGCGGAAGGCGGCGGCGTGAGCGGCGCGCTCGATCACGGGCTGTGGCCCTGGGTGGCGCTGATCTGCTTCGGCTTTCTGCCGAGCGAGGTCTGGCGCGTGCTGGCGGTGTTCCTGTCGCGGGGCGTCGATGAATCCTCGCCCGTGCTCGCCTGGGTGCGGGCGGTGGCCTCCGCCCTGCTGGCGGGCGTGGTGGCCCGGCTGCTGCTCGCGCCCAACGGCGCGCTGGCGACGCTGCCGTTGTGGGGCCGCGTCGGCCCGCTGGCGCTCGGGATGATCGTCTATTTTCTGGCGCGGCGAAGCGTGATCGCGGCGGTGCTGGCGGGCGAGGCGTCGATCATAGCGGCGGGCTTCTGGACGGGGTAGCGCCGGGAACGGCGGCGACGGCGTCGAGGAAAGCCTCCGCGCCGGCGATCAGGTCAAGGCATAGCGAGTGCGTCACGACATCGTCGGGGTCCGTGCCGCGGTCGCCCGGTTCCTTGAAGCCGCACGCTCCGGCGAGATATCGCGTTTGGACCGCTCCCGGCCCCGCGTCCGCCCGCGCCGGGCGTTCGAACTCCGGGCGAACTCCCGAATGGGTCCGGGCAATTTCGTCCGTCCGCTCGAAAATCAGGGCCTCGAGCTACAACGCCGCCCGGATCCGCGCCGCGTTCGCTTCCAGCGCCGCCTTGTCGCCCATGACGCCGGGCGGCCTCAGCCCCACGCCGTCGTGGCGCGGCAGTATGTGGAAATGCAGGTGGAACACCACCTGGCCGCCGGCGGTTTCGTTGAATTGCTGGATGGTGAGCCCGTCCGCCGCCATCGCCCTGTTGACGGCGGCGGCGATTTTCTGCACGCGCAGCATATAGGGGCCGAGCGCCTCCGGGGGCATGTCGAGCAGGCCGCGCGCGGGCGTTTTGGGGATCACGAGCACATGGCCCTCGGCGCGCGGCATGATGTCCATGAAGGCGAGGGCGACCTCGTCCTCGAAGACCTTGTGACAGGGCATTTCCCCGCGCAGGATTTTCGCGAAAATGTTGTTCGGCTCGTAGCTGGCGGTCATGGCGGGTCCGTCGATGGGCGTTACTTGAAATATTCGTCGTAAATCTTCGTCCAGGCGGCCACGTCCGAGACCAGCTTTTCCGGCGCCATGTAGGTCGCGCGGTAATTGCCGGGGCCGGGGCGCAGGTCCGGCTCCTTCGGCGTCACCGAGGGCAGCACCGGCAATTCGCCGGAGTCCGCCATGATTTTCTGGCCTTCCTCCGACAGGATGAACTCGAACAGCAGCTTGCCGGCGTTGGGGTGCGGCGCGCCCTTCGTCAGCGACATCGGCAGCACCACCGCGAGCGCCGGCTCCAGTTTCAGCCAGCCGACGGGGGCGCCGCGCCATTTGCTGATGGGCGCGTGATTGTTGAAGATTTGCAGGGCGATGAAATATTCGCCGGCGATGACCTGATCGAGCACCTGGCGGGCGGCGGCCTTGATGCCGACGACGTTCTGCTTCGCCAGCTTGCTAAAATAATCGCGCGCTCTGGCCTCGCCATATTCCATCAGCACGAGGCCGACGAAGCCCTGGCCGGCGGAACTCGAGGGCGTCGAGTTCCACGCCATCCTGCCCTTGTATTTCGGGTCGAGCAGGTCTTCCCAAGTCCTGGGCTCGGTTCCCTTCGGAACGAGATCGGTGTTGTAGCCAGGCGTCAAAACATATTCCTGCGAGGCCATCCAGTAGCCCTCGGGGTCGCGGTAACGCTCGGGCAGATCGACGGCGGGCGTCCATTTTTCCACGAGGTTCTGCTTTTTCAGCACGATGGACGTGGTTGTGCCATCGACGATGTCCGCCTGCATCCGCCCGGCGCGCGCCTCGTTGAGCACGCGCAATTCCATCTCGACCGCGTTGGAGCGGGCGTAGGCGACCTTGATCCCGTATTTTTTCTCGAAGGCCTCGGCGGCCGGGCGCACGAACTGGTCGATGATCGAGGTCGTGTACCAGGTGACCGCGCCTTCCTTCTTCGCCGCGTCGATCAGCGCCTGATCGGCGGCGAGCGCGGGGGCGGCCGCGAGCAGGGCGAGGGCGGCGAGGCCCGAGGTGATGTGACTGCGCATGCGCTCCTCCGCGTCCCCCGTGGACTTCGGGGGAGACTAGCGCAAAGGGGGGCGGGAATGAAGGGCGGGCGGAGACGGGCGTCGATAGCTGCCTGTCGCGGCGCTTTCCCGGCCCGGCCCCACCCGACATTCGCCATTTTTCCCCGGCATTGTTACAGATCATTCCCATCATTCGGGAGCGGGACCAATTTATCGCATGGTTCGCCGAATTTTTCAGCTTCGCGCTGATTCTGTGCGTCGCCTTCGCCGTGGCGGGCGCGGGCGCATGGTTCCAGGTGGCGCGGGGCGCCGCCGGGCGGGTGGCGCACGCGACGGCGGATGTCGCGCCGGCGACGGCGGGCATCGTGCTCGGCACGTCGCGGCTTGTCAGCAACGGGCGCTCCAACCTGTTTTTCAAGCACCGGATCGAGGCCGCGGCCGCGCTCTTTCACGCGGGCAAGGTCGAATATCTCATTGTCAGCGGCAACCAGCAGAACGGCGGCCGCGCCAGGGGCGGATACGACGAGCCCGCCGACATGCGCGACGCACTGATCGCGCGGGGCGTGCCGGCGGATCGAATCTATCGCGACCGCGCGGGGTTCCGCACGCTCGATTCCGTGCTGCGCGCCCGCGACATCTTCGGCCAGGAGCGCGCCATCGTGATTTCGCAGGGGTTCCACGTGGAGCGCGCTCTGTTCCTCGCCCGCGCCCACGGGCTCGAGTTCACGGGTTTCGCGGCGGCGGACGTGCCCGAGTTTTATGGCCTGCGCGTGCAGGCGCGGGAATTCGCGGCGCGTCTCGCCGCCGTCTTCGACGTGGCGGTGAACCGGCGGGCGAAGGTCGGCGGGCCGATGGTGATGCTCGGGAAAGACGCGGCGGGGTAGGGCGGCGCTCCCGGCGGAAATGTCCGCGCGTGCGCGCGAGCCGGTTCGGCTCCGCCCGGTCAGTCCTGATCCTGGCGCTCGCCCTTCCTGAACGGCGTGTGCTCGCCATAGGCCTCGATCGCCGCCTCCATCTGGCGGCGCTCCTGTTTGAGGAAATCCTCGACGGCTTTCGAAAAGCGGGGGTCGGCGATGTCGTGGCTCGAATAGGTCGGCATTGGCTCGTAGCCGCGCAGCAGCTTGTGCTCCCCCTGGGCGCCCGCCTCGACGCGCGACAGGCCGCGCGAGAGCGCGAAATCGATGGCCTGGTAATAGCAAACCTCGAAATGGAGGAACGGGTGTTCCTCGACGCAGCCCCAGTTGCGGCCATAGAGGGCGTCGTCGCCGATCAGGTTGATGGCGCCGGCGATGAAGCGCCCTTCGCGCTTCGCCATCACCAGCAGCACCCGGTCCGCGAGCGCCTCGCCGAGCAGGGTGAAGAACTTCCGGTTGAGGTAAGGGCGGCCCCATTTGCGGTTGCCGGTGTCCATGTAGAACCGGAAGAAGGCGTCCCAGTGCGCCTCGGTGAGCCCGGCGCCGGTCGCCCATTCGATCTCGATCCCGGCCGACAGGGCCTCCTTGCGCTCGCGGCGGATCACCTTGCGCTTGCGCGAGGCGAGCGTGGCGAGAAAATCCTCGAAGGTTTCGTAGCCCTTGTTGAAGAAGTGAAACTGCTTGTTGGTGCGCTGGAGGAAGCCGAACCCGGCCAGCGCCTCCCATTCCGCCTTCGTCTCGTAGGTGACGTGAATGGACGAACATTTCGACTTCTCGCGCAGGGCGCGCAGGCCGGCGACGAGGGCGGCGCGGGCCTCCTGCGCGCGCGGGCCGGGGGCGACGAGAAGGCGCCGTCCCGGCGCGGGGGTGAAGGGCACGCAAACCTGCAACTTGGGATAATAGCGCCCGCCGGCGCGCTCGTACGCGTCGGCCCAGCCGTGGTCGAAGACGTATTCGCCCTGCGAATGGGTCTTCAGATACGCGGGCGCGCAGGCCGCGAGGCGGCCCGATTCGTCCTCGACCAGAACGTGCGCCGGGCTCCAGCCGGTCCGGGCGGAGGCCGAGCCGGAGGCTTCGCAGCAATTGAGAAAAGCGTGGGATATGAAAGGGTTGAAGCGCTCTTTTTGAGAGATTGAATCCGCTTCTTCGGAAGGTGATTCAGGCGGTTGAGAGCCCGGTTCAGGATTGGCGCAGGCGTCCCATTGCGCGGGATCGACCCCGGCGAGGGAGGTCGCGACCCTGATCGTGTATGGACTATCCGACATGCGCCCCGCCTGTTTCCATGTCTGCTTCGACGGCGGGCAAGGCGCGCCCGCCCGGTCCGCTCACTTCTCGGTGCCGAGCAACATCCGCGCCTTCTTCACCATCGGCTCGGGCGTGGCGTAGAGGCGGTCGATCAGGGCCTGCACCTCGGTTCCCGGCAGGGGGCTCATTTCCAGCTTGAGCTGTTCGGCCTCGGCGATCAGGGCGGGGTCTTTCATGGTCTCGTCGAAGGCCTTGCGCAGCAGGGCCACGCGCTCGGCCGGCACGCCCGGCGGCACGAAGAAGGGGCGGCCCATCTGGTACTTGTCGAAGATGACGGAGACGATGGCTCGATCCTCGTCGCTCTTCATCAGGTCGGGCAGGAAGGCCACGTCGGGAAGATCGGGGTGTTTCTGCCGCGCGATTTGCAGGAGCACGGTGATCTCCTTGTCCCGGTGCAGGTTGGGGCGCAGGGTCAGCACGGTTCCATAGGCCATGGAGGAGCCGTCGATCTCGCCACGCTCGAGGGCAAGCAATTGCGGCGCCGTGCCGCTGTAGCCGGTGATCAGCCGGATTTTGGTGCCGAGCAGCTTGTTCAGCACGGCGACGATGAGGGAGCCGTCGGTGTTCGGCCCCGACGTGCCGATGACGAAATCCTTTGTCAGCATGTCCTGGGTGGTCTTCACCTTGCTCAGATGCCAGCCAAGCACGACGAACGTGTCCTGCGCGACCGTGCCCAGCCAGTTGAGTTTCGTCGCGTCGAAATTCGCGGTCTTTCCGCCTGGCGAAAGGAGGTGCAGCAGGCGCTCGAAGGCGACGCTCGACTGCGGCGCGCCGATGGCGGTGCCATCCTTCGCGCCGACGTTGGAAAGCGTGTTGGCCATGGTGATGCTGCCGGCGCCCGGCTGGTTCTGGATGACGAAGGCCGGGTTGCCGGGAATGTGCTTGCCGAGATGGCGGGAGACGAGCCGCGCGTAGGCGTCGTAGCCCGAGCCGGCGTCCGAGCCGACAACGAGATTGATCTGCTTGCCGCGATAGAAATCCGCCGGCGCCTGCGCGGCGGCGGGGTGAGCGAGGGCGGCGAAGATCGCGAGGGCGGCGGCGAGGCGGGGCATGGCGTTTCTCCTGCCCGCATTTTGTCGCCTTTGCGCGCCATGTGCAATTCTCGCGCGACACGGATGCGGCTCCGGGTCGCGGAATTCCCGGGCGAGGACGGGCGCCTGGCGGCGAAACGTCAGGCATGAGCGGCTCCCGCGAAGGCGAACATATCGTCGTCGTCCGGAAACCCGCGTCAAAGCGGATTTGCGTCGCGGCGCCTCTGGCAAATTTCCGCCGACAAGCTAGAAACGCCCGACGCCGCCGCGCGCCGCGCGGCCCGGGCTTCAGCAAGGGAGGTTTCACGATGAACGCCGACGCGAAAAAGACAGTGCTGCGCATGATCCCCTACGGGATCTATATTCTCACCGCCGACGATGGACACGGCAATGTCGCCGCCGCCACGGTCAACTGGGTCACGCAATCGGCTTTCGGCCCGCCGCTCGTCGTGGTCGCGGTCAAGGCGGATTCGGGCGCCTACAAGACGCTCAAGGCCGCCGGCAAGTTCACGCTGAACATGCTCGGCAAGGATCAGAAGGGCCTCGCCTTCACCTTCTTCAAGCCGGCGACCGTCGCCGAGGGCAAGATCAGCGGGCAGCCCTATCACAACGGCGCCAATGGCGCGCCGATCCTCACCGAGGCGCCCGGCGCGCTCGAATGCAAGGTGACGTCCATCGTCGAACAGGGCGACCATCATGTCGTGGTCGCGGAAGTCACCGAGGCGCATCTGATGAAGCCGATGGCGGGGCGCCCCGACGCGGCCATTCTCGAAATGAAGGATCTCGGCGACAACGTCTTTTACGGCGGCTGAGGTTCTTTCGGAGATTTCCGGGCCCGCGCGATCGCCTCGCGCGGGCTTTTTCGCGCGTTCAGAAGCGGCCGGACGCCGTCGGGTGGCGCGCGAAAAGGCGGGACACGACAAGACCGGTGCAACCGAAAACGAGGATGTTCACGATCAGCGAGGGCCGCCCGACATAGTGCAGTCCAAATCCGACCAGCACTGGCCCCACGGCCGCGCCGGTGAAAAACGAGCACGAATGCATCGCGAAGGCGAGCGACCGGGATTCCGCGTTGAGTTCTGCGACTTCCGCCTGAATGCAATTGTGCAGCAGGAAAAAGCCGAATCCCGAGACGCCGAACAGGAAGGCCTCGACGGGCCAGGGCAGGGCCAGCATCAGCCCCCAGATTCCGCCGGTGCCGAAAACGCCGCCCCAGGCCATCATCGATCGCTTGCGCAGGTTGCGCAGCACGAAGGGCAGGACCAGCGAATAGCAAATGCCGCCGAGGCCAAAGGAGCCGAGCACGAAGCCCGCTTCGCGCGCCGTGCCGAGACCGGCGCTTTCGATGAGCTCGGCGATATAGGGCGTGACGCCGTAGAACGAGAGCCCCTCGAGGGCCACCGTGGCGAAGCACAGGACCGCCTTGGGATTGGCGAAAACCCGCGCGTAGCTGGCGCGGGCGTCGGAAAAGCGGATGTGCCCGGCCTGTTTTCTGGACGACCCCGCGTCGCGAAAGGCGAAGGTGGAGCAAACCGCGGCGAGAAGCGCGACGCTGGCGGCGATCCACATGTAGGAGCGCCAGCCGAAATTGACCGCCATGATCCCGGCGAGCGTCGAGCCGAACACCATGCCGGAGAGGCCCGCGATGAGAAACCGCCCGATGGCGAGCTGGCGGCGCGCCGGCGGGTAATTGTCGCTCATCATCGCCATGGTCACGGGCATGATCCCGCCCGCCGCGACGCCGCCGATCAGGCGGAACGCAAGAAGGAGTTCGAAAGTTGGCGCGAGGATGGAGCCAAGGATGCTGACGACGAGCAACCAGAGGCAGGCGACGAGGACGCGCGATTTTCCATAGAAGTCGCCGAGCGGGCCGAGAACGGGCTGGCCGAGCGCGTAGGGAAAGGCGTAAATCGAGGAAATCAGCGCGGCAGTGGCGACCGGAACCGAAAAGTCCCGGCCGATCGAGGTGATGAGCGTGTCCACGGAACGGTTCGACAGCGCGCTCGCCAGACCGCAGATGATGAAAATGAAGAACATTCGAATGGGAATCCCGGACCGCGCGCGGGGGAAGACCTAGCACTTCCGGCGTGGAAAACGCCAACGCTCCGCGCGGGGCAGGGTCGCGCGCGCGGCGGGGCTCACGGGGGCGCGGCGCCCTCGAAGATCGCCTGGTCGGCCCAGAGCCGCGCCGTGGCGGCCTGTTCCGGGGTGCGGACGGTCCAGGCCATCACTGGCAGCCCGAGCGCGGTCCTGCACAAAAAGGGCGTCGCGCGCGGCAGGTCGCGGACGCTCCAGGAGAGGAAATCCGGGCGCGTTTCGCCGAAGTGCAGGAATTGCGCGAGGGCCTGTTTGTCCGCGGGCGGGAGCGCGGCCCATTCGCCGCGGGGATCGTCGTAATTCGCCTGGGCGACGATCCCGAGCGGCGTCCTCGCGAGGTCCAGCCGCGCGCGGTTCGCCCGGAGATGGGCGACGACGCGGGGATCGAAGGATTTCAGCGCGAGGGGGCCGGGCCAGGCGGCGGCGTGGCGGGCCGCGGCTTCCGCGAGGGCCATGTCGCCGTCGAAGCGACTCTTGATTTCGCAAACGAGGGTCGTTCCCGGGCCGATCAGGCGAAGGAAATCCGGCAGCTCCATGATCCGGTCGGAGGAGCCGCTCAGGAAAATTCGCGCCAGTTCCGACGCGGTTCTGGCGTCGACGCGGCCCCCGGCGCCGGTCAGGCGCTCCAGCGTGAAGTCGTGAAACACCATGGCTTCGCCGTCGCGGCTCGATTGCACGTCGCATTCGATGGCGTAGCCGCCCGCGACCGCGGCCAGAGCGGCGGAGGCGGAGTTTTCGATGAGTCCGCGGTCGCGCGCGTGCAGGCCGCGATGGGCGATCGGCCGCGCCGTCAGCCAGGCCGGGCTGACCGGGTTCAATCCGCGACCTCGAACATGGCCTCGATTTCGACGGCGGCGTCGAGCGGCAATTCCGCGACGCCGACGGTGGCGCGGGCGTGGCGCCCGGCCTCGCCAAAGATCTCGACCATGAGGTCGGAAGCGCCGTTCATCACGCCGGGAAGAGCGGTGAAGCCGGGCGCCGCGTTGATGAAGCCGCCGAGCCTGACGACGCGGCGCACGCGGTCGAGGGAGCCGAGCGCGATCCGCGCCTGCGCGAGCGCGTTGACGGCGGCGAGACGGGCCGCTTTCGCGCCGGCTTCCGGCGTCACGGCGCCGCCGACCTTGCCGGCGAAACCGGGGTCGAGTTTCCCGCCGGCGAGCGGCAATTGCCCGGACACCACCAGCAAGGCGCCCGCGCGGACAAAGGGGACGTAATTCGCCACCGGCGCCGGCGCGTCTGGCAAGGAAAGACCAAGACGCAGGAGACTGGATTCGGCGGTCACGGCGTTATCTCTCCGGTTTGAAGGGCGTTGTGTTCTTTCGGCTTTCCAATCCCCGGGCGCAATCGTAGTTTCGCCACACTGGCGCTGGAAGTGAAGAGTGATTCCGGTACAGCCGGTCTGGAGCTTCATCCAATGACACAGCGAATGCCCTTGTTTCGTCCGTTGCTGGCGATTTTCGCCGGCGCCTGCGGCCTCGCCGCCGCGAACGGGGCCCTCGCCGCTTCCGCCGCGATGCCGTTTCTGGCGCACAGGGCGATCTATGATCTGAAACTTGGCAAGACCAGCGGCAGCCAGGCGCCGGCGTCGGCCCAGGGACGCATCGTTTACGAGTTCACCGGCTCGGCCTGCGAGGGCTATGTCACCAATTTTCGCCAGATGACCGAATTGCAGATGGAAGAGGGCGGCCCGCGCGTTTCCGACATGCGTTCCTCGACCTTCGAGGACGGGGACGGGTCCGGCTTCCGGTTCAGGACCGACACATACATGGACGGTCGCCTGATGGAGACCGTCGATGGCAAGGCGCGGAAGGCCGGCGACGGCGCCGTGTCCGTTGAACTGTCGAAGCCGGCGCCCGACCGGCAGGACTACGCGCCAGGCCCGATTTTCCCGACGGCCCACATGCAGTTCGTCATCGAGGCCGCGAAAGCCGGCGAGCGCACCAGGGAGACGCCGATCTACGACGGTTCGGATTCCGGAAAGCGGGTCTTCGACACGATGATCGTGATGGGCCCCGCGGCCACGGGCGCGCCTTCGGAAAAGGTCGCGGCGGACGCCGAAGCGCTGCGCGACGTCCGGCGCTGGCCGGTGTCCGTGAGCTATTTCGATCCGCTGAAACAGGACGCGCCGCCGAACTACGTGCTTGCCTTCGATCTCTATGAAAACGGCGTCACCGCGAAGCTTCGCATCGATTATGGCGCCTATACGCTCGTGGGCGAACTGGCGAAATTCGAGGCTTTGCCGCTCAAGCCCTGCGAAAAGTAGGGCTGGCGCGCGCGGCTTCGCGTCCGGCGAGGGCCATGGCGTGACGTAGCGCACGGCGCGGCGGAGGCCTCCGGTCCATTTCTCCTTCCCGGGCCGGATAACCATGCATTTCCGGCCGCCGCTTCGGGAGAGCGCACGTCATGGATAAAGTCTTGTCTGTCTTTTCAGCCGTGTCGTGGCCCGTCGCGGCGGGCGTGACCGGCGTGTTGCTGCTTCTTTTCATCCTTGTCGCGATCGCGTTCCGCACGGTCGTCGATCCCAACAAGGTTCACATCGTCCAGTCCTGGTCGAGCACGACCTCCTATGGCAAGGGTCAGGCCGGCGGCAACGTCTATTACAAATGGCCGAGCTGGGTGCCGCTGTTCGGCGTCAGCAGCATGGTGCTTCAGGTCAACAACTTCGATCTGAACCTTCACGCCTACAAGGCCTATGACAAGGAGCGGGTGCCCTTCGAGCTGGACATCACCTCCTTCTTCCGGATCGAGGACACCAATCTCGCGGCCCAGCGCGTGTCGAGCTTCGACGAGTTGAAGGCGCAGCTCATGGCCATCGTGCAGGGCGCTGTGCGCAAGATTCTCGCCTCGCACGACATCAACGGGATCATGGTCGATCGCGCCACGTTCGGCCAGCAGTTCACCAGCGAGGTCGAGGCCGAGCTGAAGAACTGGGGCGTCGTTCCCGTGAAGAACATGGAGTTGATGGACATCCGGGACGCCGATGGCAGCAAGGTGATCGCCAACATCATGGCGATGAAGGCCTCGCACATTGAAATGGAGAGCCGCACCGCCGTGGCGGCCAACATGCAGCGAGCCGAGACCGCGGAAATCGACGCCCGCCAGGCCGTCCATATCCGCGAACAGGACGCCGCGCAGGCGGTCGGCGAGCGCACCGCCGAGAAGGAAAAAATGGTGGGCATCGCCGACCAGAAATCCCGCCAGGAAGTGAAGGCGCAGGAGGCGATCACCCGCCAGAAGGAAATGGACGTTCTGAAGGTCGGGCAGGTCCGCCAGGCGGAAATCACCCGCGAGGCGGCGGTCGTGGCCGCGGAGCAAAGCCGGCAGACGACCATCCTCGAGGCCGAGGGCCAGCTCGAGGCGACAAAGCGCCGGGCGGAAGGCGCGCGGGTCGAGGGCGAGGCGAAGGGCGCGGCGGAACAGGCCATCCTCATGGCGCCCGTCAACGCGCAGATCGAACTCGCGGAGAAGATCGCGACGCTCGCCGGTTATCAGGGCTATCTCGTCGCCATCGAGGCCATCAAGGCGCAGATGGCCGTTGGCGTCGAGCAGGCGAAGGCGCTCGCCGACGCGGACGTGAAGGTGATCGCCAACGCCGGCAACGCGGTCGCCGGCGCCACGAGCGCGATGCAATTGTTCACACCGCAGGGCGGCCTCTCCGTCGGCGGCATGATCGAGGCGCTGGGCGCCACTCCCGACGGACGCAAGTTGCTGGACGCGGTGACGACCCGGCTGGCGGCGAGCGGCGCTTCGCCCGCGCCTCCCGCGACGCCGCCCGCCGCCTGACAACCCGGAGCGCGGCGCCTATCGACCTTCGCGCTTGCCGGCGGTTCCGAAGGCGATTCCCGAGACCACGGCGGCCTTGCCGAACTTCGCCCGCAGGGCGTCGATCGCGGCTTCCGTCGCCTTGATCTTGCCGACTCCGGTGTCGACGAGGTCGCCGTGGTCGGCTTCGACGGCTGGCGAGAGATCGGCGAGCCCGACGCCGATGAGGCGGAACGAGGGGCCCGTGGCTTCCTTCGCGAGCAATTCGCGCGCCGCCTCGAAGATCCGCCTCGCGAGTTGGGTCGGTTCGTTGAGGGCCCTCGCGCGGGTGCGAAGCCGGAAATCCGCGGTCTTCAGCTTGAGAGTGACCGTCCTGCCGGCGATCTCCTGGGCTTTCAGCCGGCCCGAGACCTTTTCCGAGAGCAGCCAGAGTTTCCGCGTCAGGCTTTCGAGATCGGCGAGGTCGTGCTCGAACGTGGTTTCCGCCGAGACGTTCTTGCCATCGCGTTCCGGCGTCACGGGACGCGCGTCGATTCCCCGCGCGAGCCGCCACAACCGTCCGCCCTCCGCGCCATATTTGCGGAACATGTCCGCCTCGCCGGCGCGCTGGAGATCGCCGATGGTGGCGAAGCCGTCGGCCTCCAGCCGGCGCGCGCCCACCGCGCCGACTCCCCAGATGGAGCCGACCGGCCGCGGCGCCAGAAAGGCCAGCGCCTCGGCCCGGCCGATGATCGCGAAGCCGCGAGGCTTGTCGAGGTCGGAGGCCGTTTTCGCCAGAAACTTGCAATAGCTGAGGCCGACGGAGACGGTGACGCCAATCTCGCGCTCGGCCCGCGCCGCGAACCGGGCGAGCGTCAGGGCGGGGCTCGCGCCATGCAAAAGGTCGGTCCCCGCGAGATCGAGGAAGGCCTCGTCGATCGACAGCGGTTCGACCAGCGGCGTCAGCGCCAGCATCATTTCGCGGATTTCCCGGCCGACGCGGGCGTATTTCGCCATGTCGGGCTTGATGACCACAGCGTCCGGGCAAAGGGGCAAGGCCTTGAACATCGGCATGGCCGAGCGGACGCCGAAGGTGCGGGCGATGTAACAGCAGGTCGAGACGACGCCGCGCTTGCCGCCGCCGATGATGACGGGCCGGTCGCGCAACGCCGGATTGTCGCGCTTTTCCACGGCGGCGTAAAAAGCGTCGCAATCGACATGCGCAATGGGCAGGCGCCCCAGTTCCGGGTGGGCAAGAACGCGCGGAGAGCCGCAAGCCTGGCAGCGGCGCGACGCTCGTGGCGATTGCGCGAGGCAATCGCGACAGATTGTCGCCGCTTCGGGCGAGCCGGTCACGCGCCGAAATCCGGGGGCGGTCCGGCGAGCAGCGCGTGCGCGCGCGCGATGTCGCCCGGCGGGTGGCCGGAGGCCGAGGCGAAGGCCAGTAGCAGCCGCTCGTCGCCCGCGATATGATCCAGCACGCCCGCCAGGAATCCCGGCGCGGCCGCGGCTTTTCGCAGATTGCGGGGATCGAGGCCGGTGAGACTCAGGAACGGTTCGAGGCGCTCGATGTCGGAGGCGAGAAAGCCGAGGCCTTCCGCGGCCAGTCCCTCGGCCCATTCCAGCGATTTGGTCAGTTTATTCCCGGGGAGTCCCATGGGGGCGAGCCAATTGTCAATTCGTCAAGGAACGGCGCCTATACTCTAGCACATACCCGGAGTTCGCCCACCCTGCCGCTTCGGGGCGCGGAGGGCGAAATTCCCGGAGATCGGGATCGAGATGAAAAAGACAGTTCTCATTGTCGAGGACAATGAGCTCAACATGAAGCTCTTCAACGATCTGCTCGAGGCGCATGGTTACGCGACCGTGCAAACGCGCAATGGCGTCGAGGCTGTCGAGCTGACGCGCAAGCACATGCCGGACCTCATTCTGATGGACATCCAGCTGCCCGAGGTTTCCGGCCTTCAGGTGACCCAATGGATCAAGGACGACGAAAAGCTGCGTCACATTCCCGTGATCGCCGTCACGGCCTTCGCCATGAAGGGCGACGAGGAGAAAATCAGGCAGGGCGGCTGCGAGGCCTATCTGTCGAAGCCTATTTCGGTGGTCAAATTTCTCGAAACCGTTCGTAATTATCTCGGCGGCAAGTGAGGCGCGCCCGGTCATGACAGCCCGTATTCTGATCGTCGATGACATACTCTCCAACATCAAGCTGCTCGAGGCGCGGCTGAACGCCGAATATTTCGACGTTCTGACCGCGACCAGCGGGCCGCAGGCCCTGACCATTTGCGAGCAGGGGCTCGCGGACATCGTGCTGCTCGACGTGATGATGCCCGGCATGGACGGCTTCGAAGTGTGCCGCCGGCTCAAGTCCGACATTTCCACCGCGCATATTCCCGTCGTGATGGTGACGGCGCTCGACCAGCCGTCCGACCGCGTCAGGGGCCTCGAGGCCGGCGCCGACGACTTCCTCACCAAGCCCGTCGACGAGATCGCGCTGATCGCGCGGGTGCGTTCGCTGGCGCGGCTCAAGGTCGTGCTCGACGAACTGCGCGCGCGCGCCTCGACCTCCGCCGCGCTCGGTCTGCCCGATCCGCTCGCGCACGTCCTCTCGGACAAGTGCGACGGCGGCCGCATTCTGGTCATCGACGATCGCGAAAGCTCGAGCGAGCGCATCGTCGGCGCCCTCGCGGCGAAACACAAAATGTCCGTCGAGAAGGCGCCGCAGGAAGCCCTGTTCCGCGGGGCGGAAGGCGACTGGGATCTCTTCATCGTCAGCCTGGGCCTGAAGGATTACGACGGCCTGCGCCTGTGCAGTCAGGTGCGCTCGCTGGAGCGCACGCGGCATCTGCCGTTGCTGATGATCGCCGACATCGAGGACAGGACGCGCGTGTTGCGCGGCCTTGACCTTGGCGTCAACGACTTCCTGATGCGGCCCATCGACCGCAACGAACTCGTCGCGCGCGTGCGCACGCAATTGCGCCGCAAACGCTACGCCGACGCGCTGCGCGACAATCTCAAGGCCTCCATCGAGATGGCCGTGGTCGATCCGCTGACCGGCCTCAACAACCGCCGTTATCTCGAAAGCCATCTGGCCTCGTTGCTCGACGTGGCGTCGCGACGCGGCCAGGCGGTGTCTTTCATGATTCTCGACATCGACCATTTCAAGTCGGTGAACGACACATGGGGCCACGCCGCCGGAGACGAGGTGCTCAAGGGCTTCGCCGCGCGTTGCAAGCGGGTCGTGCGCCAGGTGGATCTGCTGTGCCGCTTTGGCGGCGAGGAATTCGTCGTGGTGATGCCGGACACGCCCATGGCGACAGCCGCGGTCATCGCCGAGCGCCTGCGCGCGGCGGTGCAGGGGGAAGGGTTCCAGATCGGCGACGGCCAGAAGGCCATTCCCGTGACCGTTTCCATCGGACTGGCGGAGACCGGCGGCAGTCCGGATCCCGACAATCTGTTCCGGCGCGCCGACAGGGCGCTCTACCGTTCGAAAAGCTCCGGTCGCAACCGGGTCACGGCCGCCGCCGCGTGAGGCGATGTTTCGCCTCAATCCGGGCGCGATCTCCGGCATAATGAGTTCGCATCGTCGATTCGTTCCGGCGCCCCGCGCGTTAACCCCAATCGTTTAGGTAAACGAGTGATGAACGGGGAAGATCGCGATTTCGGCGTTGCAATGAACCGGCCGCCGCGTAGTGTCGAGTCACCGGCGCACGTGGCGCTGGCCCGCCGAAAGGCCCCGGTGATCGGGCGCCAGGGCGGGAGAAAACCGGATCGTCCAGTTCCCTGGACCTCCGGGAAACGTCAGACGGTCGCCGGGTAAAGTTACCCTGCGGAGTGCTCAGGTCCGCCGCATCTCCTGGGTCCGTGGGGTCGGCCGGTCGGCAATGGTGGGAGTGGCCTCCTCGAAACACCATTGTCCGACCGGCCTCCTTGCGTCTGGCGATCGCGCCTCGCGAATCCGGTCTTGCTTCCAGATTGTTCCGCGCAAGAAAAAAGCCGCCCCGAGGGGCGGCTTCGCAGGCGGCGCCTGAAGCGCGTTTACTTGATCTTCGTTTCCTTGAACTCGACGTGCTTGCGCGCGACGGGATCGTATTTCTTCATCGACAGCTTCTCTGTCTTGGTGCGGGCGTTTTTCGACGTGACGTAGAAAAAGCCCGTCTCGGCGGTCGAGAGCATCTTGATCTTGATATTCGCGGTCTTGGCCATGACGAAAGTCCTGAAAGGGGCGGCGGAGGGCGTTTGAGCGCCGGCTCGATTGGCCGCACCATACGGATGCAAGGCGGGAAGTCAAGGATTTGCCGGCGACGACCGATTGCGGCATCATTCTTTCTTCCGAATGGATGGCCGCTGCATGAAGGTTTCCTTTGTTTTCTGGTTCATCGTGGCTTCGACCCGGGCTTTCGCGCCCGCGGCGGCCCATGACGGCAAACACTTTTCCGCCGGCGCGCCGGGCGATCCGAAACAGAAGGCGCGCGTCGTCGAAATCGTGATGCGCGAGGGGGCCGGGGTCATGTCGTTCGCGCCGGACCGGCTCGAGGTCAGGCGCGGCGAGCAAATCCGTTTCCGCCTCAGAAACGAGGGCGCCCTGCCGCATGAATTCATGCTCGCGACGGCGCGGGAAAACGCCGATCACGGCAAGCTCATGGAAAAGTTTCCGGAGATGGAGCACGACGATCCCAACGGGACGCGGCTGGCGCCGGGCGCCTCGGCCGAAATTCTCTGGAAATTCACCAGAAAGGGCGCGTTCGAATTCGCCTGTCTCATTCCCGGACACCACGCCCTGGGGATGCATGGCGTCGTCATCGTCAAACAGGAGCGGCCATGAAACAGACGATTGCCCTGCTTTTCGCGGCGTGGGCGTCGGCGGGAGTCCTCGCCCAGGACGCGCTCGACGCCCTTGGCAAGGTGACGAAGATCGACGCCGCTGCCGGCAAGCTGACGATCGATCACGGGCCGGTCAAAAGCCTCGACATGCCCGCGATGACGATGGTCTATCGCGCCGGCGACGGCGTCGCCCTGAACGATCTGAAGCCTGGCGACAGGATCAGGTTCGCCGCCGGCAAGGTGGACGGACAATACACCGTCCTCAGGCTCGAAAAAGCGAAATAGCGGAATCCGTTACACCAGTTCCCTCATCCATCCCTTTCGCCCGAATCGGTAGACCGGCGTGGGCAGATGTCGGCTCATGCCGAGCGCGATGCGGTTTTCGAGCTCGGCGAGAATCGTGCGCGTGATCGCGACGAGGCCGAGATCGAGCGCCTCGCGGATGGTGACCCAGACAAGTTCGGTGAGTTCCGAGTCCGGTCCGACGAAGCCCTCGACGCGTTTGCTCACGGCGGTGGCGTCGGCGGCGAGAAACAGCGCGTCGAAGCGGATTTTGTTGCGCGGCGGCGTGATGGCGCGGCCGATGAAGTGAATGTCCTCGAGCGAGGGAAATATCCCGTGCGCGGCGAAGTCCCGCCACGCGCCTTCGGGCGCCTGGTCGGGGACGCCCATGTCGGCGGCGCCAATCAGCAGTCCGGTTTCCTCGAAAGTCTCGCGGATGGCCGCGAGCGCGACGGCGCGCGCGCCGGCGGGCGAGGGATTGCGCAGGCAGGCCATCAGCTTTTGTTCGGTGATGGAATCGAGCGCGCCGGCGATGTTCATGCGCCGGTCGGCGGGCTCGACGCGCCCGCCGGGAAACACGAACTTTCCCGGCATGAACTTGTGCCCGGCGTGACGCCTGCCCATGAGCACCCTGGGTTCGGGGCCCGTGCGGTCGATGAGGATGAGCGTCGCGGCCTGGCGCGGCCTCACGCCCGTCACGGGCTGCGCAATGACGCGCGCGTAAAGCTCGCGCGTCAGCTCGGCCGCGAGATCCTGGGGATGGGGGAGGGGCGTGGACATGGAGGACTCGCTGTTGGCGAGCCCTCCTAGCCTTTCGAGGAAGGCGCGGCGAGTCCCGCGCCTCAAACGCGAGTCCCTTGTCCTCAAACGAAGGTCATCGTCGCGCCGGTCACGGTCGCCAACGTCGTGTTTTTGAACGTGATCGTCTCGCCCTGGTCGGCGAAGACGGTGTCCGCGCCCGATTGCGTCATGTGCGAGGCCGCCGCCGCGGAATTCGCGTAGCCGAAGCCCGTGAGGTTGAGAATGTCCCAGCTTTCGAAGCCGTAGATCGTGTCGCTGCCAACCGCTGATTTGTCGAACTGGAACACGTCCGCGCCGCGTCCGCCAAACAACACGTCGTCGCCCGCGCCGCCGTTCAGGGTGTCCGCCCAGTTGGTCATAACGGTTTGCATGAAAGTCCGGAGCGGCGCGGCGGTGTTGTTCTTGTATTCGTCGCTTTCCGAGAAGCCCGTCACCACGTCCTGGCGGCTCATTCCGCCCGCCATCAGCGCCAGCCAGCCGTTGAGACCGCCGGAATCCGGGCCGCGCTTCAGCACGTTGTTGTAGAGCAGCGTCACGAAATCCGAATTGTTCTTTCCGCCATAGGCGGACTGGAATTCGGCTGAGTTGATGAAGCCGCTGGCGATGCCCGAAAGCGTCTGCCCGCCCGCGAGGATGTCCACCCAGCCGCCGAAACCGGCGGAATCCGGCTGCCGGTTGAGCGTCGCGCCGTAGAGTCGGAACACCTGGCCGAAGAAGGCGGCGTCGAGCTGCGACGTGGCGAAGGCGCCGGTCTGCGCGTCGGTATTGCCTTTGTACTCGTCGCTGTTGGAGAAGCCGGTGACGACGCCGGAGCGCGACAGGCCACCGTTCATCAGCGCCAGCCAGCCATTGAGGCCGCCGGAATCGGGCGCGCGTTTGAGCACGTTGTTGTAGAGCAGCGTGACGAAGCCGGTGTTGTCGAGAGCGCCATAGGCGGCCTGGAACTCCGCCGAATTGACGAACCCCTGGGCGATGGAGTCGAGGCTCATGCCGCCGTTCATGAAGCCTACCCAGCCATTGAGGCCGGCGACGTCGGGCTGCCGGTTCAGCGTCGCGCCGTAGAGGCGGAAGATGGTCTTCTGCGCGTCGGACAGCGCGAGATCGTCGCCGCCCTGGACGGTGTCCTGGGCGCCGTCGGTGGAGAGCATGTTCGCCGAGAGGTTCCCGATGACGTTGTCCCCGCTGCTCGTGCCGATCACGCCCTCGATCGAGGTGAACGTGTCGGTTCCGCCGAGGCCGTTGGTCGCGGTTCCCTTCGCGAGGTTCACGACGACGCCGCTCGCCGTCAACCCGTCCTGGGCGGCGACGGTCGCGTCGAAACTGTAATCGAGAAAGTCCATGCCGAGGCCGCCAGAGATGGTGGTGTTGCCGCCGAGGCCCTGGAACGTGTCGCCGAAATCGTCGCCGACGAACACGTCATTGCCCGTGTCGGTTCCGCGCACCTTGTGGATATTGAACAATTTATCGGTGTTGCCGAAGCCGTCGATGGCGACGCCGGTGCGCAGATTGACGTTGACCGCGCCATTTCCGCCGCTGTTGCCGTCGCGGTCGTAACGCAGGATCACGTTGGCGGCTCCGGCGCCGCCATCGAGCGTGTCGTTGCCAGCGCCGCCGATGATTTGCGTCGTCGTCGCGCCGCCCACGATCGAATCCGCGTTCATCGTGCCTTCGATTCCCTCGATGCCCGAGAACGTGTCGGTCCCGCCCCAGGGGTCGAGCACCGTGCCCGAGCCCATGTTGATCACCAGCCCGTTCGAGCCGGTATAGTCCGAGTATGACAGGCGATCGTTGGTCGCGGAGCCGCCGGCAATGACGTCGTTGCCGCTGCCCGGACGGAAGTACGTCCCCTGCGTGCCGCCCGCGAGCGTGTCGTTGCCGGCCTCGCCGTAGAGGTTATAGAGCTTCCCCAGAATGCCGAGGGGCGTGTTGCTGCTGGTCAGCGAATCGCCGCCGCTGGTGCCGATGACCTCCTCGATGGAGGTGAACTTGTCGGTCGCCCCGAAGCCGTCGGTCGCGGTCCCGGTTCCGAGGTTTACCGTCACCGCGCCGGTTCCGCCCGAATAATTCGCGTCTCTCGAATAGTCCACGATGTCGTAGCCAGAGCCGCCGGTGAACGTGTCGGCGCCGCCGAGGCCGCGGAATTCCACGCCGGAACCATCCGCTGTCATGGAATCGGCGATCTGGGTGCCGACGAGGCGGTTGACCGTGCCCGTCCAGGTATCGGTTCCGCCCCAGGGATCCGTGACCGACTTCGTGTTCAGATTGATGTTGAGCCCGGTCACGAGCGGCGTCGTCGAATAGGTGTCGTCATAGGCGAGCGTCAGGAATCCGCCGCCGGCGTAGTTGATCGCATCGTTTCCCGGCCCGAGGCGGACATAGCCGCCGGTGGAAGCGACATTGACGGTGTCGTTGCCCTTCGTGGCGTCCACCTGGGCGCCGCCGTTGACGTTGATCGTGTCGTCCCCGGCGAAAATATAGCCATAGGCCGGATTCTTGCCGCCGCCAGCGCCGAAAAGGTTGGTCGCGAAAGTCGCCGCGCTGTTGTTGGTCAGGCCCGTGATCGTGGCCACCGGGTTGCTCAGCGTCGTGTCGCTGGCCTGGTAAAGGCCGATCGAGGTAATCGTGCCGCCGTTCGCGCGTCCCGAGGCGTCGTAGGTGAAGCCGGTCCCGTTCAGGACCAGAATGAGGCCGGTTGCGTTGGTGTTGGCGGGGTTTTGCAGGGACCAGCGCGTCGCGGTGGAGGCGAAGGCGCCGGAGGAGATCCGCGTGCTGCTGGCGTTGAACACATCGTCGTCGTTGATGAAGTTCAGCGATCCAGACGAGCCGACGAAACCGGTTGGCACATAGTTGATTGTGTACACAGCCATGACGCTCTCCTTGGACTTTCCGGGGCGTTATC
>CAISEY010000015.1 GCA_903884435.1 uncultured Hyphomicrobiales bacterium
GCGCTCGGCGGCGCCGCTTTCGCGCCGGGCGCGCCCGCCTGCGCGCGCGCCCCTCCGGGAGTGGCCAGCCCCGCGCCGCCCGCGACGGCGACGCCCTTCAGAAACCCGCGCCTGTCCACGCTCGGCTGGTCGGACGTTCTCTTCCCCATCGGTGCTCTCCCCGGTTATTGTGTCGCGAACATTGAAGGAGTTTCGCGGCGAGCGCAATCGGTTCTTCCCGTGGAGGCGGCCCGCCTGCGCTTGCCGACCGGCGCGTCCAAACTTATGTTTCCGGGGCGGACCGGGCCCGACCGGCCCGCAAGGCGGCGGAAACTGGTCCGCCAACGGGATCGGCCAGATGCGGACACACGCTTCCTTCACGACGCGCGCGGGCCTGTTCGCGCTCGCGGCCTGCGTTCTCGCGGGCTGCGCTGCGGGCGTGTCCGACCTCGTCCAGCCCGCCGCGCTCGTCGGCGGACATCCCTTCCCCGTGCGCGATTCCACCTCCGGTTATCAAAATCACGAAGTCCATGGCGTCGATGTCGCGAAATTTCAGGCCGAAATTTCCTGGCCCGAGGTGAAGGCCTCGGGCGTCGAATTCGCCTTCATCAAGGCGACCGAGGGGGCCGACCGCGTCGACGAGAGATTCACGCAAAACTGGAACGCCGCCAGGGCCGCCGGCGTGCCCCGCGGAGCCTATCATTTCAACTACTGGTGCAGCCCGCTCGCCGCCCAGGCGGACTGGTTCAGACGCAACGTGCCGGACGATCCGGACGCGCTGCCGCCGGTGCTCGACCTCGAATGGAACTTCCAGTCCCCGACCTGTCCCCGCAAGGTCGACAGGGACTTCGCTCGCTCCGAGATCAAGAGCTTTCTCGCCGCGATGGAAGCCGCCTTCCACAAACGGCCGATCCTCTACACCGACATCGTTTTCCATCGGGACGTTCTCGACGACGGCGCCTTCGCCGATTATCCCGTCTGGGTTCGCAGCGTGAAGGATTTGCCGCAACAAAAGTATCCGGGTCGCAGGTGGGCCTTCTGGCAATACACCGAGCGCGGATCGGTGCCAGGCATCCAGGGCGCCGTCGACAAGAACGTCTTCGCGGGCACCCGGGCGCAATGGCGCGGTCTCGTCGAAACGTCCTTCTCCGGAGACAGGGGCGCGCGCCACTGAGCGCGCCGCCCATGGTCCGCGCCCGGGCGATATGCCAGGGTCGGGCCGCCGGCCTTCATTCGCGATGTCCGGACCTGACCGCTTCCGGAGCTGGCCCATGACGAGGATCGTCGCTTTTTTCGCTTTCCTCGTCGCTTCTGCCGGCGTCGCGGGCGCGCAGCCTGCCGATCCGGCGGGCTTTTACCGGAACCGGCAGGTGTTTCTGCAAGTGGGTTCCGCCCCGGGCGAGGGCTACGACCAGTACGCGCGCCTCCTCGCGCGGTTCATTGGCAAACACATACCTGGCCAGCCCGCGATCGTGGTTCAGAACGTTCCGGGCGGCGGCAGCCTCGTTCTCGCCAACCAGTTCGGCAACATCACGCCGCGCGACGGTTCGGTCTTCGGCGTTTTCAACAACGGGATGCCGACGACGCCCCTGCTGAATCCGGGCGTCGCCAGATTCGATCCGCGCAAGTTCGGCTTCATCGGCAGCCCCAATCGCGAGGTCCAGGTCTTCACCGCCTGGCATACGTCCCCGGCGAAGACCTTCGCCGATCTCTTCACCAGGGAAATCATCGTGGGAGCCTCCGCGCCCGGCGCGGCCCCCTGGGATTTTCCCCTTCTCACCAACGCTCTCGCGGGAACGAAGTTCAAAATCATCGCGGGTTACGCGGGCACCGCGGCCCAGATCCTCGCGATGGAGCGTGGCGAGGTTCACGCCAATCCCGCCGTCGCCTGGGTGAGCGTCAAGACGCAACTGGCGGGACTCGTCGCGGAGAAAAAGCTCCTCGTGCTCGGGCAGTTCGGGTTCCGGCCCCATCCCGACATCCCCGACGTGCCGCTGTTCCCGACCGGGGCCAGCGAGGAGGACCGGCGGATGTTCCGGCTGATGTACGCCCGGCAGGAGTACGGGCGTCCGTTCCTTGTTCCGCCCGACGTGCCGGCGGAGCGGCTCGCGGCGCTGCGGGAAGCCCACGACGCGACGATGCGCGATCCGGAATTCCTCGCGGAGGCGGCCCGCCTCAAGCTCGACATAGACCCCGCGCGCGGCGCCGACTTGCAGGACATGACCGAAAAGCTGTTCCAGACGCCGCCGGACACCCTCGCTCGCATCCAGACCCTGCTGGGCACGAGGATGGCCCCGAAATGATCCGGGCGAAGGAACCGGACGCGCGGAAAGCCCAAATTGAGCCATGTTCCCGGAGCTACCCTGACGCCGGTGGCGCGAGCTGGCGGAACCGCGGTTGACCTTGGCCGGCGGCGAGGCCATGGTCGCGCCGGATTCCGGGGCTGGCTGCGACAACCGCCGGCGACTGGCGTTGGCCGTCAAACACGCGGACGACAGAGTGACGAGCATGACACTTCAGACGGCTGGATTCCCCGGACCGTCCGAACGCCGGCGCCTCAGGCAATCGAATCACCTCGATCTCGGGGTTGAACCGCCCATCGAGGCGGACGGCGCCCGCCGGACGGACGACGACCGGCGCATGGTGTCCGTGCGCTGGCTGTCCGGCATCGTCCTGACGGGCCTCGCCGGCGCGGCGCTGATCTCGGCGGCGATCTACACGGCGCTCGACCGCCAGTATAATTTCGCGGAGGCCCCGCAGGCCGCCGCTCCCCCGCGCGGCCAGGCCCAGCGAGAAGCCTCCCAGCCGAACAAGGGCGACCGTCTCGTCAAATCGATCGACATCGTCGCGGCGAAACAGACCTTCCGGACCCCGACGACCATCACCGCTGGCGACAAGGAAGTCGTGCGCGTGCGCGCCTTCACCCGCGTCGCCACGACCCTGACGCTCGTGAGCGCCGGCTACGCCGAGGACGTGCCAAAATTCGATCCGCTGAAGGTGATCGCCGGGGCCCGCAACGCCGCCCAGGGCGAACTGGTCGATCCGGGCCCGCTTCAGGACGAAGCGGAGGTCGCTTTCGCCACGCGCAATCTTGCGGGCGTGAGCTTTCAGGATTCCCCCGCCGGTCTTTCGTCCGAGGAAGTTCAGGCGCAGGTGACCGAGCACCTCAAGAACGCGCTCGGCGCGGGCTCCCGGACGCCCATCCCGTTGCCGCCCCAGTTGCTGTTGATGCGCACCAGCCGGGTCGGGCTCGATCAACCGGCGGGTCTCGCCTACGCCTCGCCGGATGGCGGGGTCATTCCCGCGCCCTTTTCCAACATCGAAGTGCGCATGGTGCCCGAAAACGTCACGACCCTGCCCCGGACCATCACGCCGGCGGACAGGAAGAGCTACGAGGAACGCCTTGTCGTGGTGCGCCGCGGCGAATCCTTCGAGGACATCCTGCGCGCCGCCGGCGCCAGCCGCGACCTGACGCGCAACATCGTGACCGCGCTGAACACGAAACGCGGACAGGCGCCGGTCACGGAGGGGCAGCGGATCAAATTGCTCTTCGCCGACGTGAACGGACCGGATCAGCCGGCGCAAATCGCGCGTCTGTCCATTTACACGGACGAAAAGCTCGAGACGACCGTGGCCATGGCCGACAGCGGGGCCTTCGTGCAGGTGGAACAGGCTCCCCCGACGGCTCCGGCCTCCGGCGCCCGCCGGAAATCCGCGGACGACGACGACGACGAGGAAGATTCCGGCGGAATGCGTCTCTACGATTCATTCTATGAAACGGCCCTCAAGAACGAATTGCCGCGGCCCGTGATCGACGAACTCGTGCGCGTGTTCGCCAACGACGTGGATTTCCAGCGCTCGGTGACGGGCGGCGACAATTTCGAGGTGTTCTATTCCGAAGGCGAGGAAGGCGAGGCCCGCAACGAACTTCTTTACGCGGCCATCACCACGCGAAACGACACGTTCAGGTATTACCGGTTCCAGACGCCTGACGACGGCCTCGTCGATTATTACGACGAGAACGGCCGTTCGACGCGCAAGTTCCTCGTCCGCAAACCCATCGCGATCGGTGAAACGCGCTCCGGTTTTGGCATGCGGCGGCATCCCATTCTCGGCTATTCGCGCATGCACACGGGCGTCGACTGGGCCGCTCCCATGGGAACCCCCATTTTCGCGGCCGGCAATGGCACGGTGATCAAGGCGGGCCGGGAATCCGGCTATGGCAACCGCGTCGAGATCCAGCACGCCAACGGCTACATCACCACCTACAACCACATGTCCGGCTTCGCCCGCGGCGTCACCGAGGGCACGCGGATCAAGCAAGGCCAGCCAGTCGGCTACCTTGGCATGACCGGCCTCGCGACGGGACCGCATCTGCATTACGAAGTCATCGTCAACGGCCATTTCGTCGATCCGATGCGCGTCAAGCTCGCGCGCACCCGCGAGCTCGACGGGCGCATGATCTCCCTGTTCAGACGGGAACGCGAACGCATCGACGGACTCATCGCCAGGGCGCCCGGCGCGACGCGCGTCGCCGCGCGGCAGGCCAGCGCGAACTGACGCGAAACGCGCGGCGGGGTTCAGGAAAACCCGAGCCTCGCCCGCACCTCCGCGGCGCCCGCGCCTTCCGCCCGCAGCGCGCGCAGCGATTTCGAGCGCGCGCTTTTCGAGAGTTTGGCGCCCGCCTCGTCGAGCAGTAGCGCGTGGTGGCGATAGCGCGGCGCGGGCAAGCCCAGCAACTCCTGCAACAGCCGGTGCAAGCCCGTCGCGTGAAAGAGATCGCGGCCGCGCGCCACGTCGGTGACGCCCTGCAAGGCGTCATCGACGACGACGGCGATATGATAGCTCGCGGGCGTGTCCCGCCGGCCGATGACCGCGTCGCCCCAAAGCCCGGGCTCCGCCGCGACGACCCGCCCCGCGGCGTCCTCGCCGAATTCCCGCCATGAAAGCCCGCGGCCGATCAGCGCCAGCGCCGCCGCGAGATCGAGGCGCAACGCCGGCTCGCGGCCAGAGGCGAGCCGGCGTTCGATTTCCGACCGATCAAGCCCCCTGCACGTCCCCGGATAAAGCGGAGCCCCGTCGGGATCGCGCGGCGCGTCCGGGACGGCCGCGGCGGCGCGGGCGACTTCGGCGCGCGAGCAAAAGCAGGGATAGGCCACCCCCCGATCCCTCAAAGTCCGGAGAGCGCGCGCGTAATCGTCAAAATGCTCCGACTGCCGGCGCACCGGTTCTTCCCAGGTCACGCCGAGCCAGGCGAGATCCTCGCGAATCGCGTCGTCGTACTCCCGGCGGCATCGACCGGCGTCGATGTCCTCGATGCGCAGGAGGAATCGCCCCCCGCTCTCTCGCGCGAGCCGCTGGTTGTAAAGCGCGGACCAGGCGTGTCCAATGTGAAGATAGCCGTTCGGCGACGGCGCGAAACGGAACACGGGCTGGCTGGCTGATTCTGTCATGGCGAAAATGATTCCCGGTCGAAAACTGGCGCGGAAGACGCCGGTCCGCAAGTCGCCCGGCGGCGGACCGCGCTCTTTCGCCCCGCGACTGGAGGCAATCACCGGCGAAGTGACGCTGGCCGCGGCCCTCGCGACGCTGCGGGCGCGCGATCCCGACACAATCGACGCGATGCTGGGGATCGCCGGTCCTCCGCCTCTGCGCCTGCGCGCGCCGGACTTCGCGGGCCTCGCGTGGATTGTCGTCGCGCAGCAGGTTTCAACCGCGAGCGCCAGCGCGATTTTCGCGCGGTTCTCGACGGCCTTTCCAGGCGTTCAACCCGCGGCGGTCGACGCCGCCAGCGACGAGGCTTTGCGCGCCTGCGGCCTGTCCACGCCGAAGATCCGCGCCCTGCGCGCCATTGCCCGCGCCGCCATCGACGGCGCGCTCGACATAAAGGATCTCGCGCGGATGGACGCGGAGGAGGCGCGGGCCAGCCTCACCGCGATCCATGGCGTCGGTCCGTGGACGGCGGATATTTTCCTTCTGTCGTGCCTTGGCCATCCCGACGCCTGGCCTTCGGGCGACCTCGCCCTCCAGGAAGGCGCCCGTCTCGTGCTCGGCCTGCCGGCGCGCCCGGACGCGAAAGAACTCGAAAAGGTCGGCGACCGCTGGCGTCCCGCGCGCGGCGTCGCGGCGCGCCTGCTCTGGGCCTGTTACGCCGCGTTGAAAAAGCAACCGGAGACATGAAAAGAGCCGGCGAAAAAGGTTCGCCGGCTCCGTGGTTCACGCTCGCCGCCAAAGCCCGGATCACGGACAGGCGTAAAGACGACCGTCATAACCACGATAGGTTCCGGTGCGCGGATTGTAGGAACGAAACCGCCTCATGCAATATTGCACGGCGTCTTCGCCCCCGTATCCGGGTTCGACATAGACAGGCCCTTGCGGCTGGCTGGCGATGGCTCCAAGAACGCCGCCAAGGATGCCGATGGCGGCCCCCGCTCCAATGGCGTTGCCAAATCCGCGGCCGCCCCTCCGGCCTCCCCCGCCACGCACGATGCCGCCACCGCCACGAAAAGCGCCGCCGCCGCGCGTCACGCGCCCGCCCGCGACAACGCCGCGCCCGCCGCGTCCCGCGCGGAGCTGCACCTGCGTCAAAAGGCCGTCGTCCGTCATCGCGACATTTCCGGGAATGACTGGCCCCGCAAAAGCCGCCGGGGCCAGCAGCAGAATCCCGCCGAGACTGGCGGCTGCCAACGAAATAAATTTGCCTTTCATGTCGATCTCCATTGTTTCCCGACGCGTCCCGCCGCGTTTGATAACAACATACATTAAAAACCGGACAGACCCTTGATCCGCGTCAATAAAAGCCCGCGCGTGATTGAATTTTATCGACGACAGTCAAACTTTTTACTCTTGAAAATCCACCCTGAAATAAATAATTGACAACCACTTTTCAAGTCTGATCGCCGTGCGCGGATCGCGGGAAACGACGGAGCCGGCGTTCTATGGACGCGGCGGCGTGACGAGAAAGACAACACGGCGCGCCGGCGCCGCGTGGCCCCAAGCCTCGCGCGCGACCATCGCCTCGACCCGCCGCGTCTCCGGCGTCGCGAAGTTCGCCGCGGCGGCGAGACAGTCCTCGTCCTCGTGTTCGCAAATGGCGAGCAAACCGTGTTCGCGCAACGCCCGCGGCGTAACCCACGGCGCCCAGCGGAAATTGAATTGCCGGAATTCGGAAACGTTCCCCGGCGCGTGGAATGTCGTCGCGAGCGCGTAGCCTTCGCTTCCCGCGACGTAACGCAATGGAGCTCCGGTTTGCCCGGCCCAGACCCGCGGGGCGAGTTCCGCCACCTCGGCGCGAGGTTCGGGCCCGCGCGACGATCCCCAGCGCAGGCTGACATAAGGCACGAAGGCCGCCGCGAGCGCGCAACCGGCCATCAAAAGCGCCACCGCGCGTTTTCCAAGGAACAACGCGAACTCGACGGGCGGCTTCGCGACTAAAATCACGACGAGCGGTACCAGCGCGAAAACAGGCGTCCCGAAGGGAACCGCCAGCGCCGTGTGTCCCACCGCCCCCGCGACAAGCGTCAGCACGAAGGGAGAGAAGGCGAGAACGGTCAGAAACGAGGGGCCGTTGCGAACTGGCGCCTGCTGGCGCCCGTCCTCGCCGCCATCGTGGAAAAGCCGCGCGCCAAGAACAATCGCGAGGGGAATCGCGAAGTAAAGAATGTTCGCGGCGATGAACGTGAAATAGCTGTCGGCGATCTCCGCCTCGGAAAACATGCCCTTCGAAGCCATGTACGCGAGAGGCTGGAACCCGTCCCTGAAAAGCCAGATGACGTGCGGCGAGAAGATCAGCGCCGTGACAAATCCCGAAACCCAAGGGACGGCCGAGCGGAAATAGACGCGCCTGTCGTGGTGCGTGATGGCGCCAAGGAAGCAGGACGCGATCAGCACCAGTCCAAAATACTTCGACAGAAGGGCGATTCCAAAGAGCAGCCCGCTGGCGATCGCCGCCGGAAACCGCCGCGTTTCAATCGAGCGAATGAAGAAATAGGTCGCCCATGGCCAGATCGACAGAAGAATGGTGTTGGCGTTGAAACGAAGCGCGTTGAACTGGTAAAAAGGCGTCAGCAGCAGGAGCAGGAGCGCGAGCAGTCGCGTCGGGCCGGCGCAAAAGCGGCCGAGCAGGGCCCAGGTGCCGGCGAGGCCAAGCGCCGAATTGAATTCCGACAACAGAAAAAACCAGAACGGCGTTCTCGGAAAAACGAGAAACCAGGCGCCCGCGACCCAGGACCAGAAGGGTGGATGCTTGAAATAGCCGAGCCTGAATTCGCGCCCCCAGGAATAGGCCTCGAGCGAATCGACATGCGGGCCATTCTCCGCCGACACCGCCCCGTAGATCGCCCAGAACAGCGAATAAACACAAACGCACAGCGCGGGAACGAGAATTTCGCGGCGCGAGACGCGCGCCAGCAGGAACGCGCGCGAACGCCCGGCGGCGCGCCGCCAGACGCCGGTCGTCAGATCGCGCCAGTCGGGGGCCTCCAGCTCCGGCCTTCGCAGGCCGCCGATGCAATAAATGGTGAACAGGGTCAGGACGAGGGAAACGACGGTGAAGGCCACGAGCGAGGAAAACTCCGGCCCGGGCTGAAAGATCGGCGAAAAGCGCGGAGGAACAAACACGTCGTAGGCGAACAGCGCGGTCAGCGCCGCCGCGAACAGTCCGCCTCCGGCGCCAAAAAATATCGTGCTCGCGAACGTGGGCAGCAGGAGTTCGAGGAACCCGTACTGGTTCGGCACGATGTCGATCTTCATCTCCAGCGCGAACAGCGATGTCACGAAGAAAGTAACGACCAGGAACTGGATGGCCCGCGGAACGGTTCGCCCCCGGATCATCGCGGAGATCAGCGCCTCGAAGGACGAACCGCGCGGACGCCGGGCGTCGCCGGCGCGACCGCGCGCGTCGGGGTCGAACACAACCTCGACCGCCGTGAAGAAAAGCGCGACGATGGGAAGATCCAGCCAGGGCGAGCCGATGGCGCGGGCGACAAGTCCCGTGCCAACGCCAATGGTCAGGGCCCGCGCGACGCCCGGCAACCCGCTCCAGGACAATTTTCCGAACCGAACGCTCAAACCAGCAACCACCCGCGAGACGTCCCCGCGCCCGCTCTCATAATCACATTGAGGCGCCGAAACCAGGATTTTGCAAACGACCCGCCTTGACGCCGCGAGCGCCCGGCTTCACAAAAAGTCATGACATCACCCTTGACCGGCCCCCGCCTTCCCGCCAAGTCCGGCGTCGCGAAACAACTCGTGGTCTTCCTCCACGGCTACGGCGCCGACGGCAAGGATCTGATCGACATCGGCAAACAATGGCAAAAGCTGCTGCCCGACACGGCTTTCGTGTCGCCCAACGCGCCCGAGCGATGCGCTGGCGCCCCCATGGGCCGCCAGTGGTTTCCCCTCACCATGCGCGACCCCGGGGAACGCTGGAAAGGCGCGACGGCGGCCCGCCCGGTGATTGACGAGTTTCTCGACGCCGAGCTTCAGGCGGCGGGCCTCGATGACAGCAAGCTCGCCCTCGTCGGCTTCAGCCAGGGCACGATGATGGCGCTCCACGTCGGCCTGCGCCGCAAGCGGGCGCCGGCGGCCATCATTGGCTATTCCGGCGTGCTCGTCGGACCGGAACATCTTTCGGAGGCGACCGCGCGCACCCCGAAGGGCGAGACGCCGCCCATCCTCCTCGTCCACGGCAGCGCCGACGAAGTGATCCCGGTCGAAGCCCTGTTCGGGTCGAGCCAGGAACTGGCGGAAGCCAGTATTCCCGTTCAGTGGCACCTCTCTCCGGGCGTCGGCCACGGCATCGACGGCGGCGGCCTCGTCCACGGCGGCATGTTTCTGGCGCAATCCTTCGGCATCCGGATGCCGACGCGCTAACCGTTCGACGGCGGATCGACCACCCACCGGAAGGGGTGGATGGCGATGCTCCGGAAGAGACCGGATTTCGCGTAGGGCTCTTCGGCGTAAATCGCGCGCGCGCTCGCCTCGTCCGGCGCCTCGATGACGATCAGCGAACCGATCATCGTGACTCCGTCGGGTCCGAGCAATGGCCCGCCCATTTTGACGACTCCCTCGTGTTTCCCGAGCCAGTCGCGATGCGCCTGACGGTTCGACAGCCGCAGATCCGCCGAATCCGGCTTGTCGATGCACCACGTGGCGAAATACATGAGCGGCTTCCTTCCCTGATTTGCACGCGTTTCCGGCGCTGGCGTCCCCGCGGAGCGGAACCGCCGCGCGTTTGCAATTTTTCGCATGATCGTACTAAAGACGCCACCGGAACAGCCAGCGCCGGGTTTTCGCCGGGAAGGACACGCCATGAACAAGCTCAAGCTCTCGATCGCCACGACGGACTACGATCATTTCCGCGATTTCCGCTTCGGCCTCGTCAACGCCGAGGGCATCGAGCACACATGGCTCAACCTCGGCCATCACGAAGTCTTCGCGCGCTTCACCTTCAACCGCGAATGGGACGTGACGGAACTGTCTTGCGCCAAGTTCAGCGCCCAGGTCACGCGCGACAATCCCGACATCGTCGGCCTCCCGGTCATTTGCTCGCGCCTGTTCCGCTTCTCCTCGTTCTACGTGAACAGGAAAAGCGGCATCAAAACGGTGCAGGATCTCAAGGGCAAGCGCGTCGGCTCGCCCGAATGGGCGCACTCCGCCGCCGTCTACATGCGCGGCTGGATGCACAACGACTGCGGCGTGAAACTCCAGGACGTGCACTGGTATCAGGCCGGCGCGAACGACGCCGGCCGGATCGAGAAGGTCGAACTGAGCCTGCCCGAGGGGGTCCAGCTCACCCGCGTCTCCGACAAGTCGCTTTCGGAAATGCTGGCCTCCGGCGAGATCGATTGCGCCATCATCGCGCGTCCGCCGACCTGCTTCCTCGAGGGGCATCCGGACGTGGTGCGCCTCTATCCGAACTATCTCGAGATGGAGGAGCAATATTTCGAGAAGACGAAGGTGTGGCCCATCATGCACATCATCGCCATCCAGAAACACATTCTCGACGCCAACCCCTGGGTCGCGCGCAATCTGCTCAACGCCTTCAACGAATCGAAGCGCCGCAGCCTCGAGCGCCTGTTCGACCCGGCTGTGTCGCGCTATCCGCTGCCGTGGCTGCCGACCTACGCCCGCCGCATGCGCGATCTCATGGGCGACACGTTCCCCTTCGGCGTCGAGGCGAACCGGCCGACCTGGGAGCAACTGCTGCTCTATACCCACCAGCAGGGCATCGCCCACCGGCACGCGAAGGTCGAGGAAATCTTCCCGGCCGGCATCGACACGCAGATTATTGTGTAAACTGAAGATTGCCGCCTTCGCTCGACGGCGTGTCGAGTCGCACAGACGGTGTTAAAGAATGAATGATAGCTTTCGTGCGCGCGCCAGTCCGGCGCTTCGCACGGAGGCGGCCCTTCCGGGCCTGTTGAGCATGGCCAGTGTTCCGCAAATTTCCGCCGGGGCGACCGCCCGGGCGGGCCGGCTCGTCATCCCCGCCATCATCGCGTTTGGCGCTTTCGCCTTCGCCAGCGGCGCCTATTTCGTCGTCCCGCAGACGGACGTGGCCTTCGTCAAGCGCTTCGGCAAGGTCATCGACGCGCCAGCCGGGGCGCTCCAGCCCGGCCTGCATTTCAAGACGCCCTTCATCGACGCGCCCGACCTGATCCGCATCACGACGGACACGTTCGAATTGCCGGAAAAGAAAGCTTTTACCCGCGACACCCAGGAAATCACCCTGCGCGTCGGCGTCACCTACCGGGTGCCCGTGACGGCGGCCTATCATCTGCTCTACGAAATCGGCAAGGCCGGCAACGTCGACATTCACACCAACATCATTCTCCTCTCGAACGAGGTCGTGCGCGAGGTTCTGTCGAAACACTCGGTCACGGAAATCGCTGGCGAGCAGCGCGAAAACGTCGTCACCGAAATCAAGGGCAAGCTCGCCGAGGTTCTGGCGCGCATCCTGCTGATCGAGGTTTCCGCGGTGCAGATCAACGCGCTGGATTTCTCGCCGCAATACAAGGACGCGATCAACCAGGCGACCGTGGCGCGCACCCGCACCTTCGCGGCCCAGCAGGACGCCGAGCGCGCCCAGGTGGAAGCTCAAACACGCGTGACCCAGGCGAAGGCGGAGGCCGATTCGCAGGCCGCCCGCGCCGAGGGCCAGGCCCGCGCCCAACTCGCCCAGGCCCGGGCGGAAGCGGAGGGCAACCTCGCCCGCGCCCGCGCCGAGGCCGAAGGCAATCTCGTCAAGGCGAAAGCCGAGGCCGAGGGTCTGAAACTGCGCGGCGAGGGCGACGCGGCGGCGACGCGCGCCCGCATCGAGGCCGCCGGCGGCGCCGACAAATACGTGCAGCAGATCGAGGCGCAATCGAAGCTGCGCTGGAACGGCCAGATGCCGCAATTCATGCTCGGCGGCGGAACGGGCGCGGGAAATCCGTCGATGCCGATCATTTTGCCAATCACGCCGGGAGCGGCGCCCGCCGCGGCGGCGGCGCAGACGCGATAGACGGTTGCGCCGCGTCCGGTTTCGCGCCAAACCCTGACGAAGCCGTCAAATCGTCAGGAAACTCCCATGCAAGCTCCTTTCAAGGCCGATGTCGTCGGCTCGCTTCTGCGTCCCCGCTCCATTCTCGACGCGCGCGCCGCGTTCAACGCCGGCAAGATTTCCCGCGCGGATTTGTGGCAAACCGAAAGCGCGGCGGTCGGCGAGGCCGTGGCCTTGCAGAAGGCGGCGGGCCTCCGGGTCTGCACCGACGGAGAATATCACCGCCGCCACTGGTTCATGGATTTCGTCGAGCGCATCGACGGCGTCGCCTTCGAGGGCGGGCTGAAGACGACGTTCCAGACCGAGGACGGCGCGATCGAGTTCGCGCCGCCCGTCGTCGTCACGAAACGCAAGCTCGCGCGCGTGAAACCGCTCGCGCTGAACGATTTCGCCGATCTCAAGCCCCACGCCGACAAGGCGGGCCTCGTGGCGAAACAGGCGATTCCCTCGCCGACCCTCGTGCATTTCCGTAGCGGTCGCGCCGGCGTCGACAAGACCGCCTATCCCGACATGGCCGAATATTTCGCCGATCTGGCGCGCGTCTACCGCGAGGAAATCGCCGCGCTCCACGCCGCGGGCTGCCGCTATCTGCAAATCGACGAAACGAACTTTCCGTTTCTCTGCGATCCCAAAATCCACGAACACGTGCGCGCCATCGGCGAAGACCCGCTGACGCTGCAAAAGACCTACGCGAAACTGCTCAACGAAACCGTGCGCGACAAGCCGGCGGACATGACGATCGCCATTCACATGTGCCGCGGCAATCACGAAAGCGCCTGGGTGGCGTCGGGCGGCTACGAGCCCGTCGCGGAAGTCGCCTTCGGCGAGATCAACGTCGATGGTTTCTTCCTCGAATACGACACCGACCGCGCCGGCGGTTTCGAGCCGCTGCGTTTCCTGAACGGGAAGAAGGTCGCGGTCCTCGGCCTCGTCACGTCCAAGAAACCGCAACTCGAATCGAAGGACGCGCTGAAGCGGCGCATCGCCGAAGCCGCGAAATTCGTGCCGCTGGAGCGCCTCGCGCTCTCGCCGCAATGCGGCTTCGCCTCGACCATCGGCGGCAACCGGCTCACGGTGGACGACGAAAAGCGCAAGCTCGAACTCGTGGTCGAGGTGGCCCGCGAGGTCTGGGGCTAACCGCCCCTTTCGCGCGCGCTGTCGTGCCAGCGCGACAGCAGCGCGTGCGAGAGCGCCGCCAGAAGCGCGAAGATCAGGATGCCCGCGAGGGAAATCAGCGCCAGCGCCGCGAACATGCGGGGAATGTTGAGGCGGTAGCCCGCCTCGACGATGCGGAACGCGAGTCCCGCCCCCTGCCCCGCCGAGCCCGCCGCGATTTCCGCGACGATGGCGCCAATCAGCGCGAGCCCGCCGCCGATGCGCAAGCCGCCAAGAAAAAACGGCAACGCCGCCGGCAACCGCAGATAGACAAGCTGCTGGAAACGCGAGGCGCGATAGAGATCGAAGAGATCGACGAGATTGTGCTCCGCCGAGGCGAGGCCGAGCGCCGTGTTCGAGAGAATCGGAAAGAACGCCACGAGGAAGGCGCAGACGAGCACCGCCGTTTCCGATTCGAGATAGACCAGCAGCAGCGGCGCGATGGCGACGATGGGCGTCACCTGCAAGATGACCGCGAAGGGAAAGAACGAGCGCTCCACCCATTTCCATTGCGCGAAGAAAATGGCGAGCGCCACGCCGCCCGCGACCGCCGCGAACAAGGCCTCGAACGTAATGCGCAGCGTGACCAGCAACGATCCGGACAATGTGTCCCAGTCCTTCACCAGCGTCTCGCCGATCAGCGAGGGCGCGGGCAGGACATAGGGCGGAATGTCCCGGAGGCGGACGAAAGCCTCCCACAGCGCCAGCGCGCCGATGAAAACCGCGGCGGGCAACAGCCAGCGCGCCAGCCTGTCGGCGGAACCGCTCATGGCGAGGCCTCCATCGCGGCGTCGAGCGCGGCGGAAGCCCGCCGGCAACACTCCGCGTACTGAGGGGAAAGTCGAAACTCGTCGCCGCGCGCCGCCGGCCCGTCGACGTCGATGGTCGCCGTCACGCGCCCTGGCCGGGCGGCGAAGACCGCGATCCGCGTCGACAGATAGACGCTTTCGAATACGGAATGGGTGACGAAGACGACCGTAGTGCCAAGCTCCGCCTTCAGCGCCAGAAGATCGTTGTTGAGCTTGAGCCGCGTGATCTCGTCGAGCGCGGCGAAGGGTTCGTCCATCAGCAGCAGCGCCGGACGCAGCGCGAGCGCGCGCGCGATGGAGACGCGCATTTTCATGCCGCCCGACAATTCGCGTGGAAACGCCCGCGCGAATCCGGCCAGCCCGACGAGCGCCAGCGCCTTGTCGACCGCCGGCGCGGCCGCGGTCCGCGCCACGCCGCGCAGGCGCAACGGCAGGAACACGTTGTTCCAGACGCTTGCCCAGGGCATCAGCGTCGGCTCCTGGAACACGAAGCCGACCTCGGGCCGCGCGCCGCCGCGCCATTCAAGCGCGCCCGACGAAGGCGCGGCGAGGCCGGCGATCATCCGCAACGCCGTCGATTTTCCGCAACCGGAGGGACCGAGCAGGCTCAGGAACTCGCCCTCGCGAACCTCGAGATCGAGCCCCGCGAGCGCGGCGACGCCGGTGGCGAAGGTCTTGCCGACGCCCTTCAGGGCGACGAGCGGCGCGCGCGCCGCCATTCAGTTCCTCGGCCTCAGATCGACGCCGACGCCCTTGTTGACGAAACGCGTGTCAAAGGCCTTTTTCCAGTCGAGATCGGCCTTGACGACGCCCGCCTGCGCCATCTTCTCGAAGAAGCTTTTGTTGCGCGCCTCGGTCATGGCGCCAATTCCCGCCGTCAGCGAATCCCCGGAATCGACGACGCCATGTTCCTTCATCTTCGCGATGGAATAGGCGATCTGCTCGTCGGTCATGTCGGGGTTTTCGCGCTTGATCATCGCGTTGGCGGCCTTGTTGTCGCCGTAAATGTAATTGTACCAGCCGATCGCCGAGGCGTCGACGAAACGCTGCACGAGATCGGGATTCTTGTCGATCGTTTCGCGGCGCGTCTCGATGGTCGTCGAATAGGAATCGTAGCCGTGATCGGCGAGCAGGAAGACGTTCGGCTTGAACTTGCCCTGCCGCTCCACCTCGAAGGGCTCCGACGTGACGTAACCCTGCTGGATGGATTTCCTGTCGGCGATGAAGGGCGCGGCGTTGAACGTGTAGGGCTTGACGCGCTCTTCCTGAAATCCGTAGGCGCGCTTCAGCCATTGATAGACGGAGGCGAGGTTTTCCTTGCCAATGAACGCCGTGGCGTTTTTCAGATCCTCGAACTTGTCGAACCCCTGACCGGGATGCGACATCAGAATGATCGGATCCTTCTGGAACAGCGAGGAGACCGCCAGCGTCGGCACGTTCTGCTCGACCGCGGTGAACGCCTGAATCATGTTCGCGCCCATGTAGAAATCGATGCGGCCGGTGGCGAGCAGCAACCGGTTGTTCGCTTGCGGCCCGCCCGGCAGGATTTTCACCTCGAGCCCGTGTTTCGCGTAGGTGCCGTCCACGACGGCCTGATAGAAACCGCCATGCTCGGCCTCGGCCAGCCAGTTGGCTCCGAACGTGACCTTGTCCGCGGCGAGAGAGGGCGTGGCGAGAGCCGCGACGACAGCGCCGATGCTGAATGAACGTTTCATGGATTTCCCTCGCGGCCGGTGCGGGCCCTCTGTGTTCTGTGTGGAGAGTTGTGGCGTGTTCACGGCGCCATGGCAAGCGGGATTGGCGCCGCCGCTTGCGCGCGCGGCGCCCGCCGACTAGCCTCGCCCCATGCTCCCCACCCGCTTCTGGACGGAGATGGCCACGACGGATTTCCGCTCCGCCGACATGGCCTCCGTCATCGCCATTCTGCCCGTCGCCGCCATCGAGCAGCACGGTCCGCATCTGCCCGTCGGAACCGACGCGCTGATCATGGACGGCTATCTCGCCCGGCTTGTCGCCCGCTTGCCGGAAGAGGCACCGGTCCTGATCCTTCCCGTGCAGACGGTCGGAACCTCGCCGGAACATCTCGGCTTCCCCGGAACGCTCACGCTGACGCCGGAGACCGCCCTGCGCGCGTGGATCGAAATCGGCGAGAGCGTCGCCCGCGCCGGCTGCCGCAAGCTCGTCGTCGCCAATTCGCACGGCGGCAACAACGCGCTCGTCGAGATTCTCGCGCGGGAATTGCGCGTGCGCCGGAACATGCTGGTCGCGCCCGCGTTCTGGCACGGGTTCGGCTACCCCGAGGGATTGTTTTCCGCGCGCGAGTTGCGCCACGGCATCCACGCCGGGGACATCGAGACCTCGCTGATGCTGGCCTTCGCGCCGGGACGCGCGCGCCTCGCGGAGGCCGCGAACTTCACGCCCGCCAGCGTTGAAATGGAAAATCGCTTCCGCCTGTTGCGGGCGACGGGACCGCGGGGATTCGGCTGGATGTCCGGCGATCTGTCGCTGTCCGGCGCGATGGGCGACGCGACCCTGGCGAGCGCGGACAAGGGCGAGGCCGCCGCGGCGCATGGAGTGGCTGCCTTCATCGACCTGCTGCGGGACATCGAGGCCTTCGACCTCGCCCGCCTGACGGACGCGGCGCGCCCCTGAACGCGAGGCCTATTCGGCCTTCCAGGGGAACGTCCAGGTTTCCGTCAGCGTCCGGTTTCCCGCCCGCAGGAAGGCGCGCAGATCGGAGGATTGCCCCGGCTCGAGCTGCACGTCGATGCCGGCGCGGAAGCCCTTCGTGTGCGGGTTCGGCACGAGGAAAGAACGCACGATCTGACCATTCGCCGTCGTCGGCACGAGTTCCACCGCGCCCGGATCGTTCTGGTGATAAGCGAGATCGCCGCCCGCGAAATCGATGATGAAGCGGCGCGTTCCCGGCGGCGGCGCCTCGCGCGAGCCGAGCGCCTTCGCCTGCGTCTGGTAAGTATTGACCGCCCGCCCGTTCGGAGAGAGCCGCGCCTGTTCGAGACAGGCGGTCACGCGATAGCCGAAGTTCAGGGCCTTGCCCGGCTCGGGCGATTCGTTCGGCGCCCATGACGCGACGATATTGTCGTTGGTCTCGTCCGCGGTCGGCAATTCCACGAGTTCGACCCGCCCGTCGCCCCAGCCCTGGGCCGGCTCGACCCAGTAACTTGGCCGCTGTTCGTAGGCGAGGTCGAGATCCTGATAATGTTCGAAGAAACGGTCGCGCTGGAACAGGCCAAAACCACGCGCGTCCCTGTCGAGGAAGGCGGAAACTTCGGGTTTGGCCGGGTTGCGCAACGGCCGCCAGATCCATTCGCCAGCGCGCGTGTGCACGAGCAGACCATCGGAATCGTGAACCTCCGGCCTGTAGTCGCCGCGCACCCTCCGGTCGTTTTCGCCGTCGAAAAACATCGACGTGAGCGGCGCGAGCCCAAGCTTCACGCCTGGCCGGCGGGCGTACACGCTGGCCGAAACCTCGAGCACCGAATCCGGCCCCGGCCAGAGATCGAACCTCCAGGCGCCGGTGACGGATTCGCTGTCGAGCAGCGCGTAAACCGTGACGCGGTCGGCGCCCGCCTCCGGCGTTTCGATCCAGAATTCCCGGAAGAACGGAAATTCTTCCTCGGACGTTCCCGCGTTGATCGCCAGCGCCCGCGCCGACAGCCCATAGCGCTGGCCGCGGCCCAGAAAGCGGAAATAGCTCGCGCCCAGAAACGAGATCGCCTCGTCGTGAACGCGCGGATCGTTGAGCGGATAATGCAGGCGGAAGCCCGCGAAGCCGAGATTCACCGGCAGCGGACGTTCGATTTTCGTGCGCCCGTAATCAAACAGGCTGGCGCTGTAGGGGACAGGCGTCGCCATCCCGTCCCGGATCGTGTTGATCGTCACCGGCTGCTTGAACAAATGGCCGAGGTGAAAAGCCTGGAGCCGGAATGGACCGCCGGAATTCGCGAGCAGCGCCCGCTCCGGCTTGAACCTGATGTCGCGCCAGGCGTCGAAATCGAGATTTTTCAACGGATCGGGCAAGCCGGCCGTCGGCGCCAGCGGCGCGGTCGCGAGTTCCCGCGCCCGGCGCTGCACGTCCTCGAAGGAGAAGCGCGCCGGTTGCGGCGGCGGCGGATCGCTTTGCGGAGACGGCTGCGCGGGGCGCGACTGCCCCCCGGGCGACTGGGCGCGCGCCGGACCCGCGGCGGCGAGACCGGCGGCGGCGATGGACGCGAGCACGAACCGGCGATCGATGTCACTCATGGAAGGGCGGAACCTGTCGCGCGAGAAAATCCTCGGACCGTCAACTAATGAGCTTGCGGCGAGCCCGCAAGCCTGGCGTGCGCGCGCGAAACGAGATCGGCGACGCCCCGGTTCGCCGGCGGGCCAAACACGTTGTGAAAAAATTCGCGCCCGTGAAAAAAGTTCTTGTAATCCCCCCGGATTTGCATATTCATCCGCTTGCCCAAATCGCACGTGCCTGTGGTCGTGTGTCGGTTGGCGGGGATCCGGACAAGAGGCCGGTTAACCGTCAGGAAAAAACCGGCAGCCGGAGCGAACCGGCGAACCCCGCCAAACGGGGGACGCGACTTAAAGCAA
>CAISEY010000016.1 GCA_903884435.1 uncultured Hyphomicrobiales bacterium
CAGGGACCGGGCGTACAGGTGGTGGCGAAGGTGCCGTGCGCCGGGCCGGTGCCGCCGCCCAGCATCGAGGTGACGCCCGACATCAGCGCCTCCTCGATCTGTTGCGGACAAATGAAATGGATATGCGTGTCGAACCCGCCGGCGGTGAGAATCTTGCCCTCGCCGGCGATGATTTCCGTGCCGGGGCCGATGACGATCGTGACGCCTGGCTGAATCTCCGGATTGCCCGCCTTGCCGATCGCCGCGACGCGCCCGTCGCGCAGGCCCACGTCGCATTTGACGATGCCCCAGTGGTCGATGATCACCACGTTGGTGATGACGGTGTCCATCGCGCCCTGCGCGCGCGAGGCCTGCGACTGGCCCATGCCGTCGCGAATGACCTTGCCGCCGCCGAACTTCACCTCTTCGCCATAAATGGTGAAGTCCTTTTCGATTTCGATGAAAAGCGATGTGTCCGCGAGGCGCACGCGGTCGCCCGTCGTGGGTCCGAACATGTCGGCGTAGGCGGCGCGGGAGAGAGTGGCGCTCATGGCTGTTTCGCTCCTAGCGATTTCTGGCCGCGCGCGTCGGCGGCTTGCGCGCGGGCGCGTCGAGCTTGCCCATCACCTCTTGCCGGAACCCGTAGACCTCGCGCTGGCCCGCGAGCGCCACGAGCCGCACGTCGCGCGTCTGCCCCGGCTCGAAGCGCACCGCTGTTCCCGCGGCGATGTCGAGGCGCATTCCGCGCGCCCTCGCGCGATCGAATTTCAGCGCCGGATTCGTCTCGAAGAAATGATAGTGCGATCCGACCTGGATCGGACGGTCGCCGGAATTGGCGACGCTGAGCGTCACGGTCTCGCGCCCTTCGTTCATGACGATGTCCCCCGCGCTGGCGAGAACCTCGCCGGGAACCATCGCGTGTTTCGCGCCGCGGACGGGTTCATGCACGGTGACGAGTTTCGTGCCGTCGGGAAAGGTGGCTTCCACCTGCACGTCGTGAATCATTTCGGCGACGCCATCCATCACCTGATCTGCGGTCACGACATGGGCGCCCGTCGCCATGAGCTCGGCGACGCTGCGCCCGTCGCGCGCGCCTTCGACGACGAAATCGGTGATCAGCGCGACAGCCTCGGGATGATTGAGCTTGACCCCGCGCTCCAGCCGCTTGCGGGCGACGACCGCGGCCATGGCGATCAGCAGTTTGTCCTTTTCACGCGGCGTCAGATTCATGCGTTCCCCCGACTATTGCCACACGCGCGGCGCCTCCGCGCCCCTCAGCGCCCTCAGCGCGGAGATGATAGCGATTCTTTGCAGTTCCGGCGATGGCGAGACGAAACGAACGACGAGCATCCCGTTCCAGGCGCTGGTGCCCCATTCGCAGGGAGCCCCTCCGAGCGCCCCGCGCATACTCTCCAGAAGACTCTCGGCGCGCGGCGAAACGTGAAGCAGAACGGCGGACGCCCGCGCCTTGCGCCCGATGGCCGGGCGCTCCAGCAATCCGGCGATGTCGCCCTCGACCCGAAAGTCCTCCGCGAACACCAGCCGCCCCTCGCGGCGCACGCGCCAGCGATCATGCAGGGCGCCCTCGACCACGAGTTCGCCCATGGCGACGCGCCCGAACACGACGGCCTCGAGGATCGTCAGCGAAGCCCCCGCGCCAACGTCGGCGTCGAGACGCCGCCGCAATTTCGCGCCGGAAAACAAGATGGTTTCCTGCGGCAGCCAGGCGATGGACGCGCCGTCCCTCGCGCGAAGCGACAGATTGATTTCGGCGGGATCGCGCTGCGCGCGGTATATTTTTTCCGCCGACTGGGTGGTCAGCAGAACGTCGGCGCCCTCTTCCGCCACGAAATCGCAGAGCGCGCTGTCCCCGCCGGCGACCCCGCCAGCCGTGTTGACCACCACCGCCTCGCATCCATCGCGGCCATTGGGGAACCGGAGCCGCAGGCCGCCCGTCTCGAAGGCGCGATCGACCTGCGTGCGCCCGCCCGTCAGGGCGAACGTGGCCCGGATCTCGCCTTTCGCACGGACAAAGGCGGGCGCGAGATTCATGGATCACACCGACATGTGTTTGCGGACATCCTGCTCGACCATCGACGCGCGCGTGCCCGAGAGAACAACGGCTCCGCGGTCGAGCACGAAAAAATCGTCAGCGAGGTCGCGCGCGAATTCGAAATATTGCTCGACGAGAAGAATCGCCATGTCTCCCTTTCCGCGAAGATAATCGATGGCGCGGCCAATGTCCTTGATGATCGAGGGCTGGATGCCCTCGGTCGGCTCGTCGAGAACCAGCAATTTCGGCCGCGTCACCAGCGCCCGGCCAATGGCGAGTTGCTGCTGCTGCCCGCCCGAGAGATCGCCGCCGCGCCGGCCGAGCATGTCCTTCAGCACGGGGAACAAATCGAAAATCTCGTCGGGGATGTACCGGTCCGCGCGGCGCAGCGGGGCGAAACCTGTTTGCAGGTTTTCATGCACGCTGAGCAGCGGAAAAATCTCGCGCCCCTGCGGCACGTAGGCGATGCCGCGCCGCGAGCGCGCGTGCGGCGCGAGACGGCTGACGTCGCTGTCCGCCCAGAGGATCTTTCCCGCGGAAATCGGCTGATGGCCGACGATGGCCCGCATCAGCGAGGTTTTGCCAACGCCGTTGCGGCCCAGCACGCACGTCACCTTGCCAGGCGCGGCGGCGAGGGACACCCCGCGCAGGGCCTGCGCCGCGCCGTAGAACAGATCGACGGATTCGACGTTCAGCATGTCAACGCCCCAGATAGACTTCAATCACGCGCGGATCCGCGCTGACCACGTCGAGAGGCCCCTCCGCGAGCACCGCGCCCTCGTGCAGCACGGTGACCCTGACGCCGAGATCCCGCACGAAGGTCATGTCGTGCTCGACGACGACCACCGAATGATCCTTCGCGATTTCCCTCAGCAATTCCGCGGTCTGCGCGGTTTCCGCGTCGGTCATTCCCGCCACGGGCTCGTCGACCAGCAGCAAGCGGGGATCCTGCGCCAGCAACATGCCGATTTCGAGCCATTGCTTTTGCCCGTGCGAGAGATCGGCCGCGAGCTTGCGGCGCAGATCCTTCAGTCGCGTGGTCTCCAGAATTTTGTCGATTCGCTCTTGCTGGTCGGCGGGCGGACGCCCGAACAGGGTGGCCCACGGCGTTCGCGGCGCCTTCAGCGCGAGGAGAAGATTGTCCTCGACCGTGTGGCTTTCGAAAACGGTGGGCTTCTGGAACTTGCGCCCGATGCCAAGTTCGGCGATCGCGACTTCATCGAGCTTCGTCAGATCGATGGAGCCGGCGAACAGCACCTCTCCCTCGTCGGGCCGCGTCTTTCCGGTGATGATGTCCATCATCGTCGTCTTGCCCGCGCCATTTGGCCCGATGATGGCCCGCATCTCGCCGGGCGCGAGTTCCAGCGAAAGACCGCGCAGGGCCTTGTAACCGTCGAAGCTCACGCGGACGCCATCGAGATAGAGGAGCGAGGACGTGAGGGAGGGGGAGCTTTCGTTGACCAGCATGATCCTCACTCCGTCGCCGGCGCGGGAACGGCGGCGGGCTTGACTTCGGGAGTCTTCGCGCGCCGCCTCGTCAAATCCCCGGCGAGTCCGAGAATTCCCTTCGGCAGGAATAGCGTCACGAGAATGAACAACAGCCCGAGCGCGAACAGCCAGAACTCCGGCAGCGCGCCGGTGAACCAGGTCTTGGCGAAATTGACCGAGATGGCGCCAAGCGCCGCGCCAACCAGGGTGCCGCGGCCGCCCACCGCGACCCAGATCACAGCCTCGATGGAATTCGCCGGAGCGAATTCGCCAGGATTGATGATGCCGACCTGCGGCACGTAGAGCGCGCCCGCGACGCCCGCCATCATCGCGGAAATCACGAAAACCAGCAGCTTGTAATTCTCCACCCTGTAGCCGATGAACCGCGTGCGCGATTCCGCGTCGCGGATGGCGATCATAACCTTGCCGAACTTCGAGACGACCATGGCCCGCGCGAGCAGATAGGCGCCGGCCAGCGTCAGCGCGGAAACCGAGAACAGAGCCGAACGCGTCGCGTCGGCCTGCACGTTGAAGCCGAGAATATCCTTGAAATCGGTCAGGCCGTTGTTGCCGCCAAAACCCATGTCGTTGCGGAAGAACGCCAGCAGCAACGCGTAGGTCATCGCCTGCGTGATGATGGAAAGATAGACGCCGGTGACGCGCGAGCGGAAGGCGAGCCAGCCGAAACAGAACGCGAGCACGCCGGGCGCGAGAAACACCATCAGCATCGCCCAGGGGAAAGAACTGAATCCCCACCACGTCCACGGAAGTTCCTTCCAGTTCAGGAACACCATGAAGTCGGGCAGGTTCGGATTGGCGTAGACGCCGCGCGAACCGATCTGGCGCATGAGATACATGCCCATGGCGTAGCCGCCGAGCGCGAAGAAGGCGCCATGGCCAAGCGACAGGACGCCGCAATAGCCCCAGACGAGATCAAGCGCGAGCGCCAGCAGGGCGAAACAAAGATATTTGCCAAACAGGGCGACGAGATAGGCTGGCAAGTGCAGGCGCGATCCGGCGGGCGTCCCCAGCGCCAGCGCCGGCACGAGGATCGCCGCGATGACGAGCAACGACAGAAACACCGCGCCGCGCGCGTCGATGAGTTTTGTTCCGCCGGCGAACATTCAGGCCTCCACCGCGCGGCCCTTGAGCGCGAACAGGCCGCGCGGGCGCTTCTGGATGAACAGGATGATGAACACGAGCAGCGCGATCTTGCCGAGAACCGCGCCCGCGAAGGGCTCGAGGAACTTGTTGACGACGCCGAGCGACAGCGCCGCGACGAGCGTCCCCCAGAGACTTCCGACGCCCCCGAACACGACCACCATGAAACTGTCGATGATGTAACTTTGTCCGAGGTTCGGCGAGACGTTGTCGATCTGCGACAGCGCGACGCCCGCGACGCCCGCGATGCCGGACCCCAGGCCAAAAGCGAGAGCGTCGACGCGATTGGTGTCGATGCCCATGGCGGAAGCCATGCGCCGGTTCTGCGTCACGGCCCGCATCCGCAAGCCGAAGGGCGTGAGGCGCAACAGAACTTGCAGCGCCGCGAAAACGCCAAGGGCGAAGACGATGATCCACATGCGGCCAGAGGTGATGACGAGCCCCCCGAACTCGAACGAGCCGGACATGAAGGCGGGCGCGCCGACTTCGCGGTTGTTGGCGCCGAACATCGTGCGAACCGCCTGTTGCAGGATGAGCGACAGGCCGAAGGTCGCGAGCAGGGTCTCCAGCGGACGCCCGTAGAGAAAGCGAATGATCGACCGTTCCACGACGACCCCGACGGCGCCCGTCACGACGAACGCGAGCGGAATCGCGATCATCAGTGAATAGTCGAACAGCGCGGGATTGTGCGTCCGGATCCAGTCCTGCGTCACGAAGGTCGTGTAGGCGCCGATCATCACCATCTCGCCATGCGCCATGTTGATGACGCCCATGACGCCAAAGGTGATCGCCAGCCCGATGGCGGCGAGCAGCAGGACGGAGCCGAGCGACAGTCCGTACCAGATGTTCTGGGCGTGGTTCCACAGGGCGAGCCGCGCCTGCAACGTCGAGGACGCGTCCTCCGCCGCCGCCTTGACGCGATCCTTGTTGGCGCCGGCGATCGCGGAAAGAAGCGCGATCGAGTCCCGGCTTCCCCGCGCCCTGATGGCGCCGACCGCCTCGAGCTTCTGGATTTCGTCGGCCGTCGGATCGAGCGCGATCAGCGCGGCGCGGGCCTGGGCGAAAATATCGCGTATTTGGGGGTCTTTTTCGGCGGCGAGCGCCGCCTCGACGCCAGCCCGCTGCGCCGGATCGCGGGATTTCAGGACGGCTTCCGCCGCGGAGCGCCGCTTGACGGGATCGGGCGACATCAGCCCGAGCGCGCCCTGCGCCGCCTGCAACGCGGTGCGCACGCCATTGTTCAACCGCGCGCGCTTGAGTTCGGAAACATCGATTCCCGTCGCTTTCGCGCCTGTCCTGGCGTCGACGAGCGCGTTGTCGTCGCCGATGTAGAGCCGCTTGTCGCCGGGATCGTACCGCAACTGGTTGGCCATGAACGCCTCGATGATGGCGGAGGCCGTTGGCAGCCCGGAGGCGGCGAGCGCGGGAATGGCTTTCTCGAGATCCGGAAAACGGTCCGTCGCGAAGCGCGCGAGCAGATCGTCGGCGTCGTCGGCCCGCGCTCCGGCCAGCGCGAGCGGCGACAGAAGCGCGAACAGGGCGATCAGAACGCCAGCGCGGAGGCGGCGAAAATTTTGGGAAAACATCGGGCGTGCCGGGCGAAACATGACGCATCCTCCCGGCGGGTCGCCGGCCGTGATTTGTCCAGGGTCGGGGCGAGGGGAGCGGGAGGCGACGCGCGCCTCCCGCCTTTTGTTTGCGTCAGTTGGTGGTCTTGCCGCCGCACTTGCCGGTCTTCACGTTGAAGTTTCCGCAGGAAAGCGGCTTGCGCCAGTCGGAGATCAGATCCCTCGAACCTTCGAGATGAGGCGACCATTCTTCCGCCACCACCGTTCCGGCGGTCTGCCAGACCGTGTTGATCTGGCCGTCGCCCTGGATTTCGCCGATCAGGACCGGCTTGGTGATGTGGTGGTTCGGCATCATCGTGGAGGAGCCGCCCGTCAGATTCGGGACGGAAACGCCGATCATCGCGTCGATCACCGCGTCGGGCGCCGTGGTGCCCGCCTTTTCGATGGCTTTGATCCACATGTTGAAGCCGATCACGTGAGCTTCCATCGGGTCGTTGGTGACGCGCTTCGGATTCTTCGTGAAGGCCTTCCATTTCGCGATGAAGTCCTTGTTGGCCTTGTCGTCGACCGACTGGAAGTAGTTCCAGGCGGCGAGATGGCCGACGAGGTTGGAGGTGTCGATGCCGGAAAGCTCCTGCTCGCCGACCGAGAAGGCCATGACCGGGATATCGGTCGCCTTGATGCCCTGGTTCGCGAGTTCCTTGTAGAACGGCACGTTGGCATCGC
>CAISEY010000017.1 GCA_903884435.1 uncultured Hyphomicrobiales bacterium
ACAGTCTCTCGCAAAACGCGCTGCTGCTGGCCGAGCTCAACATCGCCGAGGCGGATTCGGCCATCGCCGCGTGGAACGCGAAATATTCCTAGGATTTCTGGCGACCGGTGACGGCCATCCAGCAAGCAAACCTCGCCGGCAACACGGCGGTCGCCGCCGATCCCAACTGGCAACCGCTGATCGCCACGCCGAACTTCCCGAGCTATGTTTCGGGACACTCGACGTTCAGCGCGGCGGCGGCGGACATCCTGGCGAGCTTCTTCGGCTCGAACTATGCGTTCAGCACGACTTCGACGAGCCTCGCCGGAGTCACCCGCGCCTACACGAGTTTCGAACAGGCGGCGATCGAGGCGGGGCTGAGCCGCATCTACGGCGGCATCCACTTCAGCTTCGACAATACCGCCGGTCAGGCGCTGGGCACGGAAGTCGCCGACTGGATTCTCAAGGTCTTCAACCCGTCGCAGGACACGATCGCGCCCAATCTCGTGTTCTCGCAATCGACCGGCTTCGTCACGAAGGCGGCGCCGACGATCACGGGCGTGGCGACGGACAATCTCTCGGGAGTCGCCAGCCTGAAGGCCCAGATCGATGGAGGGGCGGCGACGCCCGTCACGATCAATCCGGACGGAACGTTTTCATTCAAACCGGCTCTCGCCGTCGATGGCTCGGCGGACGGGTTGCACACGCTGTCCTTCGTCGCGACCGACGCCGCCGGCAACGCCACGGCTCCCTTCGCGATGACCTTCGCGCTGGCGACAAAGGCGCCGGCGATCACGCTCGCGACCGGAAGCGTGACGGAAGGCTCCAGCCTCTCCGGAGCCGACCGCCTCGGGGGAACGATCGCGCTCCCCGCCGGCGACCAGATCAACGCGTTGTCCTACAAGATCGACGGCGGCGGAGCGACGCCGGTCTCGTTCGCCGCCGACGGGTCGTTCGACGTGGCCCTCGACGAGTCGAAACTTTCTGTCGGCGCGCACACGCTCGTGCTGAGCGCCGCGGACGCCGCCGGAAACGTCGGAACGAAGACGCTGCATCTGTCGCTGCCGGCGCTCTCCCCGCTGACCATCGCCAGCCTGACGCCCGGCAATGGCGCCGGCGACATCGGCGTCACGCAAAGGCCCAAAATCGTCTTCTCGCGCCCGGTCGACACGACGACCGTCACCTCCGCCAGTTTCTACGCGACGGATTCGGCGGGCGCCAGGATTCCCGCGACCATCGTCTTCTCGACCGACAGGACCTCGGCCTTCCTGTTCTTCGCCAATCCCATGCCGGGGGCCTCGACGATCACGCTCAACGTGCTGGGCTCGAAGATCAGGGGGGCGGACGGATCGCTGCTCGACGCGGCGGGCGCGGGCGCGCCCGGCAGCGATTTCAGCGAGCAATTCACCACGGTCAACACGGCTCCCGTTTCGGGCACGACGATCACGGGCATTCTCGTCGATCCCGGCCCCGACCTCACGCCAATGACGCCGGACGACGTTTCGGCCGGCGCGAAAGGCCTCGCCGACTTCGCGGGCGACACCTGGAAACTGCCGATCGTCCATGGCAAGGTCTATGTGATCGGCCACGAGGATCAGGCCGTCTACACCGACGCCAGCGGCAAGTTCACCCTCGTGAACGTCCCGACCGGCGACGTGAAGATCGTGCTCGACGGGACCACCGCGACCAACGCTCCCGCGGGCTATTACTTCCCCGTGATGACCATGGACACGACGATCCAGCCGGGGATCGCGAACACGCTGATGGGCTCCATGGGCACGGCTGACCAGCAGGCCGCCAACGCCGCCAATCCGGCCGTGTATCTTCCCCGGCTGCAATCCTCGATCCTGACGACGATCAGCGCGACGGCCCCGACGGTCGTCACGGCGCCCGTCGGCTCGACGACCGGCCTCACCGCCGACCAGGCGAGCAAGCTGACGATCACCGTGCAGCCGGGCAGCGTCGTCGACGCCAACGGCAATCCCGTGACCAACGCGCAGGTCGGCATCAGCACCGTGCCCGCCTCGATCGTCGCGGACATGCTGCCGGCGGGCCTGCTGCAACACACGTTCGACATCACCATCCAGACGCCCGGCGGCGCGGTGTTTAACCAGGCCGCGACTCTGACCATGCCCAACGTGTTCAACGCCGCGCCCGGAACGAAGCTGAACATTCTCAGCTTCGATCACACGACGGGCATGCTGGTGATCGACGGCACCGGCACGGTCTCCGCCGACGGGCTGACGGTGACGACCGACCCGGGGTCGGGCGTGACCGCGCCGGGGTGGCACGGGATGGCCCCTCCGGGGTCAACGGGCGGTTCTCCCCCTCCCACATGTCCGGCGACACCCGCGGTTCCAGGCAAGGATACCCCGCAGGATCCGAAGCCGACGGAAACGAGTCTCCCGTTATTGACTGGCAATGCGCCGCGAATTTCCGGTCTTCCGACGGTTTACGCGCCGAACGCGGGCTACGAAACCACTGTCACCGTCACCGTCGATCCCGAAATCCGGAAGGTCTTTCAGGATGACGGATTTTTCGGGAACCTCTATTCGAGGTTGTTCGGAGACGTCAGATTTGTGCCTATTAACGGCGGCACTTTCACCTTAACCAGCGGCAGCAAGCCGCTCGCGTTCGACTGGACGGGGATTTCGGACGCGGATCTTTTCAAGAACGGGTTGCTTAATTATTTCTCAATTTACGGAGGACAGGTCGACGTCAAGGTTGAAACGAAGAAGATCGATGGTTCGACCGATGTTCCAAAGGGCGAGTGCCCCGATACCGTTGACCCGAACCAGAAGCCGACGACGACGGAGTCGAAAATCGACATTTACCGCTTCCTCGATCCGGTCACGGCCGCCATTTCCACGCTGGGTCTTTCCCCCGGGACTACCCCGGGATTACCGTCGGGTCTCAACGACGCAACACTCCCGTTCTCCGACGCCAACGCCGCCGGACCAGGGCATAGCACGCAATCCGATGCGCTTCTTCTTTACGTTTCCCCGAACGCACGGCTTGATGCGCCGTCGCTCGCGAACGGCACTGCCTTCTCAATGACAAGCACCGGGGATGCGATCGGATTGACGTTCGATCCTTCAACCGCGGGAAATTACACCGACACTTTGAAACTGAAAGATGGCGTGAACCTGACATTGTCGGGGACCGCCTTGGACAGGCAAATTATTTATGTCAACGAGTCTGGCCTGGTTGATATGATAAAAAAATTACGCAACAATGCGTTGTCAAATGCAGACTGGACTTATACTCTGAATTCAGCTGAAATATCCGCGTTTTCAGATGCAAATATACAAACGGTTGCTGATAATATATTCAATATGGCCAAATATTATTACCAGTCTGCGGTCGCTAGTTATGTGGACGTGGAGAAAGGCTCTGGAAATAACGGAAGTACGGTTACATACACGACCTTCA
>CAISEY010000018.1 GCA_903884435.1 uncultured Hyphomicrobiales bacterium
CCTGGCGGCGCGAGACGCCGCGGAGCCTGCCGCGCCGCCTCCGCGCCGGCCTGCCGCTCGCCGCCTGCGCGGCGATGAGCCTCTGCGCCCTGCCGCTCGCCGCGCGCAACGGGCAGTTTTTCAGCGAAAAGCGCTTCGTCTTTTCCGCCTTCCTGTCGTCGTTCGGCGATCTGCCGCAACTCGTGCGCTTTCGCGGCCTGATCGAAGTCGCCGCCGAGCCCTCGCACGCGCCGTTTCCCACGCAGGACATTGTCTGCAACCCCGAGGGAACGCCGCCGGACATCGTGCTGTTTCTCAATGAATCGGCCATGCCGCCGGGCGTCTACCCCGAACTCGTCTATCCCGCCGAACTCGGGGATTTCTTCAAGGCGCCGGACGGCCGCGTCCACCCGCTGCGGGTCGAGACCTTCGGCGGCGGCACCTGGCTGACCGACTTTTCGGCGCTCACGGGCCTGTCGACGCGCTCCTTCGGCTCGATGCGCAATTTCGTCGCGAATTTCATGACGGGGCGGCTGCGCCACTCGCTGCCTCAATATCTGAAGGCCTGCGGCTATGAAACGAGCCTGATCTATCCGGCGTCCGCCGGCTTCGCGGGCGTCGGGCGCTTTTACGAGGCCATCGGCTTCGACCGGGTCATCGACACGAAGGTTCACCAGGCGCCGGACCAGCGCCAGCGCGACGAATTTTATCTCGCGCAAGGCGCGAAAATCATCGAGGCGAACGCAGCCTCGCCGCGTCCCCGGCCGCAGTTCATCGTGGCCTCCAGCATGTCGACCCAGTCGCCGTGGGATTTCCGCTTCGCGCCGGAGACGCTGCGCGAGACCGACGCGACGCGCTGGAACGCCGACCCGGAATTCGACGAATATCTCTGGCGTCTCGTGCTCGCCAAACGCGACCGCGACGCCTTCCGCGCGCGACTCGCGACGAACGCGCCGGCGCGAAAAATCCTCTATGTCGATTACGGCGATCACCAGCCCGCCCTGGCGAAACTGCCCCTCGAAAACGCCGAGACCATCGCCAGCGACGGATTGTCCTGGCAACTCGACCCCGCGTCGAAGGCCTTCGAAACCTTCTACACGATCGAGGCCCAGGGCTTCACGCCGGCCTGGCCGGGCCGCGATCTGCCGATCGTCGAGGTCGCCCATCTCGCGACCATCGCGGTCATGGCGGCGGGCCTGCCGCTCGATCCGGTTTACAAGCGGCGCGCGCAACTGATGGAGACCTGCCAGGGCCTCTACGCCACCTGCGCCGACCGCGCGGCGGTGCTGACCTTCCAGCGCTGGCTGGTGGACAACGAATGGCTGGCGCAGAATTGAGGGGCCGTTGGCGTGTCGGCAACAGAATCCCGGTTTCCAGCTCCCCGACGCATTGGATTTCAATTCGAGACCAACGGACAAAATCAATATTTCAACCGCGCGTTTGAAGCGGATACAAATCTCAGGAATCCGCGTAGCTACGCCGGATAAGCGTCATTGCGCGTTCAAGGTCCTCTGGTTTCGTGAGCGTGATTTCGAGATCGCCTGTGCCAAAATGTCCAATTTTTGACACGTCGCGGGTAAAACCAGGTTCGAGCGTCACTGTGCCCGGATCTACCTTCACGAACAACACTATTTTGCCTGTGGTGGGCCGGAATTCGACGCAAGCAAAGTTTTTGATGCGCTTGAAAGCGACATAAAAGCGCGTCGTGGTTTCCTGAATGTCGTCGCCAAGGGCCATGAGGCTGGCGCGCAATGCCTCGAAGCGATCAAGCATCGAGACGTCGAGCGCCCCGATCACGGTCGAAATCGTCTTGTATCTATTGCTCGTTTGCCCACCCGTATCGCCGATTGCAGGACCTTTCTCTTCAATCGACGCGACATCCACCGCAGTCCTGGCGACAAGGTCCAGCATTAGCAGTTCCGGTCCATAGCGCCGGTAACAGATGAGGTCGATATTCCTCTGGATTTGCTTCACGGCGTGACCATCGAATTTTTTGAAATCGCCCGCGACACAAATCAGGCGAGGCGCCGACCAGTCCACGGCCTCGGCGTCTTTCTTGTCAAATTTTTCGAGGACGAGCCACTGGAAGTCCTTGCGATGATCCATCAGCCAGTCGAGGTAAAAAAGGCCCTGATTGATAACGTTCTCATCCGAAGCACGCTTGTATTCAAGAATGACAGGGCAACCATTCTCGTCCAGCCCCAATGTGTCGATTCTTCCTCCATGTGTCGTTTTGAATTCAGAAGCCAGGAAACGCACGCCAAGAAGCGCTTCGAGATTTTTCTCGAACAATGTTTGAACTGACTTCTCGATTGTATCGGTAGTGCCCGCGAGTTCCGAAACTTTGCCGTCCGCTAGGCGAAAAACCTTGATATCGGCCATTGAGATTCTTTCGCCCAACAATTTCAAGAGCCACGACGCCACGTTTGGCGAGAAACTCCTCACCAAATCAAATCGGCGCCTTTATGGCGCCCTCACCGCCCTCCCGGCGCCATTCCCTTCAACATCTCGCCAATCGCCTCCACGGCCGCCTGCAACGCCGCGCCGTCCTTCGAGCGCACGACGATCTGGTTACGGAAACGCCCCTCGCCGAATTGCGGATAGGAGCCGATGATCGTCCGGGGATGCGCCTTCGCGATGTCGCCGAGAGCCGCCGCGTAGGGTCCCTCGGGAATGCCAGCCGCCTCGATGGTCTCCATCAGCATCCGCGCGCCCGTCGTCAGTTTCGGCGCGACGTCGTCGAGCATCGCCTGCATGATCGAGGGCACGCCGGCCATGACGATGACGTTCTCGATCTTGAATCCCGGCACTTTCGAAATCGGATTGGCGACGTGTTCGGCGCCGCGCGGAATCCGCGCCATGCGGCGGCGCGATTCGTTGAGGTCTTCCGGCTTCAGCCGTTGCAGCATCAGGTCGATGATGCGCTGGTCCTCGTAGAGTTCGACGCCGAGCGCCCTGGCCACCGCGTCGGCGGTGATGTCGTCGTGCGTCGGCCCGATGCCGCCGGTGGTGAAAACATACGCATAGCGCTTGCGCAGCGCGTTCAGCGCGTCGACAATGTCGTCCATCTCGTCGGGAACGACGCGGACTTCCTTCATGTCGATGCCGATGTTGGTCAGGAACTCGGCGATGTAGCCGATGTTCTTGTCCTTGGTGCGTCCGGACAGGATCTCGTCCCCGATGACGAGAAGCGCGGCGTGAATGTTGGTTTCGGTCATGGAAATCTCCCCGGCGGGGACGTTACGGGAGGCGCGCGCGCGCCGGCAAGAGAAAAGTCGCGCCATGCCCGTCAATCCACATTGACCGCGCGCCGCGCCCGCCCCACCCTGACGCGATGAAATTCCCCGAACCGCTCATCGAAGGCCGCCTGATCCGGCGTTACAAGCGCTTCCTCGCCGATGTCGAACTCGCCGGCGGCGAGATCGTGACGGCCCATTGCGCCAATCCCGGCGCCATGACCGGCCTCGCGGCGCCGGGCGTGCGCGTCTGGCTCTCGGTCTCGTCCAGTCCCGCGCGCAAGCTCCGGCATTCCTGGGAAATCGTCGAGGCGGATTTCGGCGATGGCCTTCAATTCGCCGGCGTCAACACGGCCCGCCCCAACGGAATCGTCGCCGACGCGATTTGCGCGGGGTTTTTCCCGGAGTTCGCCGGCTACGGGCCGCCGCGCCGGGAGGTCAAATATGGCGCGAACAGCCGCGTCGACATTCTGCTCCGCGGCGAGGGCCTTCCCGACTGTTACGTCGAGGTCAAGAACGTCCACCTCATGCGCCGGCCCGGCCTCGCCGAGTTTCCCGACAGCGTCACCGCGCGCGGCGCCAAACATCTCGTGGAGCTCGCCGGCATGGTCGCGGCGGGACACCGGGCGATCATGGTCTATCTCGTGCAGATGCGCGCCGATCGCTTCACGCTCGCCGCCGACATCGATCCCCCCTACGCGGCCGCCTTCGCGCGGGCCCGCGCCGCCGGCGTCGAGGCCATCGCGATTCGTTGCGACGTGTCGCCCCTCGCCATCGAACCCGACCGGCGCATTCCCGTCGTTATTCCCTGATCTCCGCCTCGCCGCGCGTGAACACGAGATTGGAAGCCGTTTCCGCGCGCGGCGCGTAGCCATGCGCCACGAGCAGCGCCGGCAAATCCACCGACCAGTGACGGCGATCCGAATTCAGAACGATGACCCGCGGCGCGAGCGCGCCGGGCCCCGACTCGAAAAACGGCGCGAGCGCCATGTCCTCGGCGCCGGCCACGTCGAGCTTGAGCACGTCGATCCGCGCGATGTTTTCCTCGCGCGCGAGGTCGAGCAGGGTCGTGGCGGGAACCTCGATCTCGTCGCCGCCCGCCGGCGAATTGCGGGAAATGCAGATGCTGGCGCCGCCCTCGTTGCGCTGGTCGTAGAAAAGCGTCAGCCGCCCGGCGCGGTCCGCGATGGCGGTGCGCACGGCCTTCACCATGCCAGAGCGGTTGGCGTGAATGTTGAAACACAGGCGCTCGAACACAGCCGGCTCCGGCTCCACCGCGAGGATGCGCGAGCCGGCCCCCGCGACGCCCGCGGCCCAGAGGGCGTAACCGCCGAAATTGGCGCCCACGTCGATGAAAACGCTCTCGTCCCGCAAATAGGGCGCGATGATCGCGCGCTCCACGGGGTCGAAATATTGCGGCGTGAAGGCGACGCGCTTTTCCCAGATGTTGGCGCGCGCGTGCAGGCGCATCCGCGCGCCCAGAACCTCGATGTCGAGCGGGCGTCCGCCGAGCCCCAGCATCGCGAGGCCGCGCAGGAAATAGGCGCGCCTCTTGCCTCTCCAGCCGGGCGAACAGCCGCGCGTCATCGCGAGGATGCGCCGCGTCAGGCCGCCGGGTGCGTAACGTCCCCAGTCGGCGGAATCTGTGGCCTCGGAACCTTGCACGAAATGTCCGCTTCATCGCGCCGCGGAAAAAGTCCGCCGCGCCGGCGCCCTCGGGCGGGCGCCGTGGATTGTCTACCACGCGCCAATCCGGCGAGGCCAGCCGGGCGGCATAACGACGCATGGACAGAGTTTCACCCGACCGGTAACCTTCGACCATGCCGGGGATCCATCGCACGCGCCAATCATGGGGACGCGCCGTTCTGGCGGCGTTCGCCGTGTTCGCGTTGCTGACGCGGCTCGCCGCGCCGGCCGCGGCGCATCGCGCGCCCTCCGTCGACGAATTGCTGTCGGATCCGCACGCCCTGTGTCTCGACGCGGGCGAAGCCGCGCGGGATGGCGCGCCCTCCTCGCCCTTGCACGCGCACGACGCGTGCGGCGAGTGTTGCCTGTCCTCCGTGCGTCTCGACTCGTCGCCGGCGCCGGCGGCCTCCGAACCCGCGCCGCGCCCCGCGCCGGTCGCCATCGTCTGGCGCGTCCATGATCGCGCCGGGCGCGGTCCGCCCGCGGAAGCCTGGTCCCCCCACCGCGCGCAGCGCGCGCCACCCATCGTCTGATCGTCTGAAACTTCGCCTTCGGGCGCGCCGAGCGCGCGTCCGCCTGTCGTCAGTCAATCGATCGGATCATCCCATGAACGCTCACGCCTCCCGCGCGCGCCTCGCCGCGCTTTCCCTCCTGTTCGTCGCCGCCTCGCTCCCCGCCCGCGCCCACGCCACGCTGGAAGTCCAGCAAGCCGTCGTCGGCGCCTCCTACAAGGCCGTCATGCGCATTCCCCATGGCTGCGGCGCCCTGCCAACGCTGAAGGTGCGCGTGCGCGTTCCCGATGGCGTCGTCGGCGTCAAGCCGATGCCGAAACCAGGCTGGAAGCTCGAAACCGTGAAGGGCAAATACGACCGGACCTACGAGCTCTTTCACGCGAAAATCTCGGAAGGCGTCCGCGAAATCACCTGGAGCGGCGGCAATCTGCCGGGCGAATGGTATGATGAATTCGTCTTCGCCGGAACGATCTCGGACGATCTGAAACCCGGTTCGACCCTGTGGTTTCCGACCGTGCAGGAATGCGACGGCGCCGCGGAACGCTGGATTGAAATTCCCGTCGAGGGAAAGTCCGCCGAGGATCTGAAGGCGCCCGCGCCGGGCCTGAAACTCCTGCCGAAACCCTGACGCGCCATGAGCGCCCGCCGCGCTCTCGCCTCGCTGCTGATCCTTCTCGCCGCGCTCGCGCGGGGCGGGGAGGCGCGCGCTCACGCGACGCTGGTGTTCGCGCATCCAGCCGACGGCGCCGTGGTCGCCGCCGCGCCGGCGACGATCCGCCTTCGGTTCAACGAACCCGTGACGCCTCTCCTCGTGCGCCTGCTTGATTCCTCCGGCCGCGCGCGCGAGGACGCGGTTGTCCGCGTCTCCGGCGACACGATTGAAATCACGCCGCCCGCCGGATTGGGCGGCGGCGCACTGACCCTGAGCTACCGGATCGTCTCCGCCGACGGGCACCCCGTCGGGGGCTCGCTCGCCTTCTCGATCGGCGCGCCCGGCGGCGGCGGAGCCGTCGAGGCCCCGGACTTCGCGCGCCCCGTCGCGATCTGGTCGGTGCGCGCCATTTATTATCTGGCCTTTCTGTTCGGGGCCGCCGGCGCCTTCGCCGCGCCGGGCGCGGCGGACGCGCGAACCAGGCGCTGCCTCGCCGCCCTTCTCACGACAGCCGCCCTGGCGTCGATCCTGTCGGTCGGCCTGCAAGGCCTCGACCTTCTCGACGCGGGATGGGCCGCGCTCCTGGACGCGGGCGCGTGGCGCGCCGGGGCCCTGTCGCCGCCCGGCGCGAGCGCGCTGCTGGCGCTTTGCGCCCTCGGGGCCTTCGCCCTGTCGGTCCGGGGCTGGCGGAGCCGGCTTTGCGCTCTCGCTGGCCTCGTGGCGACGGGGGCCTCCTTCGCCGCCAGCGGCCACGCCAGCGTCGCCAACCCGCAACTGTTGACGCGCCCGGCGGTCTTCCTGCACGCCGCCGCCGCGACGATTCTTCTCGGCCCGTTGCTCGCCGCGGCGGCGGCTTTCCCGCGACCAGGCGCCGCCCTCCGCCGCCTCGCTCTTCCCGCGCTGGCGGCGCTTGTCGCGAGCGGGCTCGCGCTCGCCATCGTTCAGGTGGAGGCGCCGCGCGCGCTCGTCGAAACCGCCTATGGCCGGCTGCTGCTCGCCAAACTCGCGGCGCTCGCGGCGATGTTCGGCGCTGTCCTGCTCGCCCGGCGCACGCGCGGGCGGCCTGGTCCCGGACCGGCGCGGCTCGCGCAAGCGCAACTGGCGCTCGCCTGCGTCGTGCTTCTCGTGACCGCCGGCTGGCGCCTGACGCCGCCGCCGCGGGCGCTGGCGACGGTCGCGCGAACGCTGCACGTCCACGCGGAAAAAATGATGGCGATGCTGACCTTCGATCCGGGCCGCGCCGGCGCCAACCGGGTGCAAATCGAGATTCTCGACGGCGATTTCGGCCCGCTGGAGCCAAAGGAGGTGCGGCTGGTCCTGACGCCGGCCAACGCCGCGATCGAACCGGTTTCCCGACCCGCCCGGCGCGCGCCCGGCGGCGGCTGGAGCGTTGACAACCTCCACGTCCCCTTCCCCGGCGCCTGGACGGTCACGGTCGAAGCCCTTGTCACCGATTTCGACAGGATCGCGATTTCCGAGGGCTTCGAATTCACCCGGTAGCCGCCAGGTCCGGCGGCGTCAGTCGAGCGGCGGCAGGCGGCGCAAATAGGCGATGAGCGCGTCCATGTCGCCAGGCGTCATGTTTTTGAAATAGGCGCCGCGCGCCATTGGCCCCGCGAGCTGGCGTCCGTCGCGCCCCTTGCTGGTCGTCAGAACCCGTTTGATGTCCTCGTCCGTCCAGTCGCCGATGCCCGCGGTCTTGCTGGACGTGATGTTCACCGCCGCGACGCTGCCCGCCGGCCCGCTGAACACGCGTCCGCCCTTGCCCGGCGCGCCCCTGAAATCCGGCGTGTCCCCGACATGGCCCGCGTGACACTCCTGGCAATGGGCGAGGGTCGCGAGATAGGCGCCGCGCTTGACGGGATCGGCGAGGTCGCGCTCGTCGGTCGGCCGCTCCGTCCCGGGAACCGCGTGAACCACCGTGTTCAGGCGATAGACCGGCGCCTGAACCTTGTTGTTCACCGGCGGGAGCGAACGCAGAAACGCGACAATGGAATCGAGATCGCCCGGCGTCATTCCGCCATAGAAAGCGAAAGGCATGGCGGTCGCCAGACGCGAACCATCGGGCCGCACGCCTGTCGTGAGCGTCCGCTTCAGGTCGGCGTCGCTCCAGGCGCCGATTCCGGTCTCCCGGTCGGGCGTGATGTTGGCGCCCTTCACGAGATAGGCGGGAGTTTCGAAGATTTGCGAACCGCCGGAGAGGCGCCGGGTCATGTCGAGACCGCCATTCGGCCCGCGCGGCGTGTGGCAGGTATCGCAGGCCATCACGGCGTTGACGAGATAGGCGCCCCGCTCGACGGAGCCTTGCGCGAAGGCGCCCGGCGCGGTGGCGAGCCCCGCCGCGCAAAGCAGACCGGCGATGATAGTCCCGATACGTGCGTCCCGCGTCATTGAAACTCCCCCGTTGCTGATTATGTATTCGCGATAATTCGATGATCCCTTCTGGATACTTCGTCGCGTTTATTGTCAAGCTTCGGCGACAGCCGTTCGCCCCGAGGACGAAAGACAAGGGCCGGCCAAATCCGGCCACCATGTAATCCTTGCTTCCACCAGCGGATTTCCGGCATATGGGGAATCCCCGGATCAATGCCCAGGCTCCCATGACCTACATCGACGCCAGCCTCGCGCCCGGACGCAAGTCCGGCCAGATCAAGCTGCACGGCCCGGCCGATTTCGAGGCCATGCGCAAGGCCGGCAGGCTCGCCGCCGAGGCGCTCGACCTGCTCGTCGAACACGCCCTGCCCGGCGTGACGACCGAAAAACTCGACCAGATCGCCTTCGAATTCGCGATGGACCACCGCGCCTATCCCGCGCCGCTCGGCTATCGCGGCTATCGGAAATCCATCTGCACCTCGATCAATCACGTCGTCTGCCATGGCATTCCCGACGACAAGCCCATGCGCTCGGGCGACATCGTCAACATCGACGTAACCCTGATCGTCGATGGCTGACATGGAGATTCGAGCCGCATGTACCTCATCGGCGACGTTCCGCGCCGCGCCGAACGCCTCGTCGAAGTGACTTACGAAGCCATGATGCGCGGTATTCAGGCCGTGCGTCCGGGCGGAACCACGGGCGACATCGGCGCCGCGATCCAGCAACACGCCGAGGCTGAACGCTGTTCCGTGGTGCGCGATTTCTGCGGTCACGGCCTCGGCAAACTGTTCCACGACGAGCCGAATATTCTGCATTACGGACGCCGCGGCGAGGGCGTCGTCCTCAAGCCCGGAATGTTCTTCACCATCGAGCCCATGATCAATCTGGGCCGTCATCCGGTGAAAGTCCTCGGCGACGGCTGGACGGCGGTCACGCGCGACCGCTCGCTGTCCGCCCAGTTCGAGCACACCGTCGGCGTCACCGAAACCGGCGTCGAAATCTTCACCCTGTCGCCGCGCGGCCTCGACCAGCCGCCGCGCCAGGGAGCCCCGGTCCCATGAAGGCGCCGGGCGGTCGCAAGGACAGCCCCGGCGCCACGGAACCGGAGCCCCATCACACGGGCCATCGCGACCGCCTGCGCGACCGCTTTCTGGAGGGCGGCGACCAGGCCGTCTCCGACTACGAATTGCTGGAACTCGTCCTGTTCCGCTCGATCCCGCGCCGCGACGTGAAGCCGCTGGCGAAAACGCTGATCGCCAAATTCGGCTCCTTCGCCGAGGTTCTGGGCGCGAGACCGGCCCGCCTGCTCGAGGTTCAGGGCATCGGCGAAGCCACCGCCGCCGATCTGAAAATCGTCGAGGCGGCCGGGCGTCGCCTCGCGCGCGGCGCCATCGCGAAACGTCCGCTGCTGAGTTCCTGGAAGGACGTGATCGAATATTGCCGCGCGGCGATGGCCTTCGCCGACCGCGAGGAATTCCGGATTCTGTTCCTCGACAAGCGCAATTGCCTGATCATCGACGAGGTTCAGGGCTCGGGCACCGTCGATCACACGCCGGTCTATCCACGCGAGGTTGTCCGCCGCGCCCTCGAAGTCGGCGCGACGGCGCTGATCCTCGTCCACAATCACCCCTCGGGCGATCCCTCGCCCTCGACCGCCGACGTCAAGATGACGCTCGACATCATCGACATCGCCAAACCGCTCGGCGTCGCCATCCACGATCACATCATCGTCGGCCGCCAGGGACACTCGAGCCTGCGCGGCCTCAAGCTCATCTAGAGCCAGGGCTAACGATTCCTTTCCGGAGCGCGGCGGATTGTCCGGGACGCGTCACGAAAGCCCCTGAAAGCGTCTTCTTTCAAGACGATGGACGGTTCGCCCCGTCTTTTTGGCATGCCGCGATATCACGCGCCATTAACCTCCCGGGGTTAGATTGCGGGGATATTTCGGGGGAACCCATGAATTCGGTCGGTGTTCAGAGGCGCAAGGAGACGCAATCCCCGAAAAGCCTGATGACGGTCTCCCTTGTCACGTCGCTGACGCTTGTCGCGATGGTTCTCGTTCTGGCGTGGGGTCGCACGCGCCACAACGACGCCGCAGACACCGTGGAGGGCCGCGCCCTGCGCGCCGCCATGGCGGCGGAACTCGAACTCCAGACCCGCGACCTGAAGCGCCTCGTCGCGGAGGCGCCGCGCTCCGGCCAGTGGCCGGATTCGTTCGCGCCCAACGCGTTCACACACCTGTTTCTCGTCGATGTCGCGAAAAACGCCGCGATGTCCGGCCTTCCGCAATTCGCCGGACCGGAGGCCTTCGCGGACTTCGCCCCGCGCTTGAAAAACGCGCTTGAAAGTCTTGGCGACGAGAAAAAGTCGCTGCTTCGCGGCCCCCTTGACCAAAACGCCGACACCGCGGAGGAAGCGCCCGCCGCGCGCGTGGCCTCGGCGGAGACCATCGTCGTGGCGCGGGACAGTGGATTCGCGGCCTCGGTCGTCGCGCTGGCCAGCCAGCGTCCGGACGCTTCCCGCGAGAGGCCGCTCACCATTGTCGGCGTGCGCTTCATCGATCAGGAATTCATCAACCGCGTCGCCGTGAATTCCGGCATCGGTTCGCTCGGCGTCGTCGCCAGTCCCAGCGGCGATCCATCCCTCGCCACCGTCTCCGTCGCGGGCCCCGGCGACGCGGCCTGGCTCGAATGGCGGGCGAACCGGCCGGGCGACCGGCTCGTCGGGCAAATCGGATCGATGCTCGTGAGTTTCGCGGCGCTCTTCGCCGGGCTTCTCGCCTGGCGCACGACGACGGGCCTCGCAGACAGCGAATCCGCCGCCAAGCGCCAGGCCGGGCACGACCTGCTCTCCGGTCTGCCCAATCGCCTGCTGTTTTCAGATATCCTCGACGCGGAACTCGAACGCGTCGAGCGGGAAGGCGGCTATCTCGGCCTGTTTTACCTTGATCTCGACCGTTTCAAGGAAATCAACGACAGTTTCGGCCACGACGCCGGAGACCGGGTGCTCGTCGCCGTGGCGAACCGGATGCGCGAGACGCTGCGCGCCACGGACACCGTCGCGCGTTTTGGCGGCGACGAATTCGCGATCCTCCAGCCCAACGTGAAAAGCCAGAGCGATTGCGAGCATCTCGCGCGGCGGGTCTTGATGGCGCTGCGCGAACCCTTCGACATTGGCGACGACCAGGTTCGCATCGGGGCTTCCATCGGCTTGACCCTCGGGCCGCGCGACGCGCGCGACCGCGACGCCCTCATGCATTGCGCCGATCTCGCCCTGTATCGCGCCAAGGCCGCGGGCCGTAACCGCTACATGGCCTTCGTCGAGGACATGGTCGTCCAGCACGAACAACGCAAGACGACGGAACAGGAACTGCGCCTCGCCATCGAGCGCGACGAACTCGTCCTCCATTATCAGCCGATCGTGTCGCTCGACGGACGCATGCTCGTCGCCGTCGAGGCGCTGGTGCGCTGGAACCATCCCCTCCGCGGCATGGTGCCGCCGGGCGAGTTCATCAGCCTCGCGGAAAGCCGCGGCCTGATCCTGCCGCTCGGCGAATGGGTGCTCCGCCAGGCCTGCAAGGACGCGCGCGATTTCGCGGGCGTCCGCGTCGCCGTCAATGTCTCGGCGATCCAGTTTCGCCATCGCGATTTCGTGCGGACGGTGGAGCGGACGCTCGCCGAAACGGGGCTCGAGCCGGCCCGCCTGGAGCTGGAGCTGACCGAGGGCGTCGTCGTCGAGGACGCCGACGAAGCGGAAACCGCGATGATCGACCTGCGCGCCATGGGCGTGCGCCTCGCGCTCGACGATTTCGGCACCGGCTATTCGTCGCTGATCTATCTGCGGCGTTTCGCCTTCGACAAGATCAAGATCGACAAGTCCTTCCTCGAGGCGGTCGAATCCACCGGCGAAAGCGCGATCATCGTCCACTCTGTCGTTCATCTCGGCCGGGCGCTCGGCCTCACCGTCACCGCCGAGGGAGTCGAAACGCCGGAGCAGCATCGCTTCCTGCAGGCGCTGGGAGCGCATGAATTGCAGGGCTTCCTGTTCTCGCGACCCGTTCCGGCGGCGGAAATCATCGCGATCTGCGCCAACAACCGCGTGATGCCGGCGCCGAAACCGGTGATCCAGCCCGTGGACGCGAACGACGAACGAGCGGAGCCGCGGCGCCTGGCCGGAGCGGCCTGAGGGTTTTCAGCGCGCCAGCGCGTCCGGCGTGTCCACGTCGAAGGCGATGGACTCGTCATCGACCGGCGTCTCGACAACCCCGTCGCCCGCGGCGGCCAGCAGAGCGCGCGCGCCCACGTCGCCCGACAATTCCATGATCGCCGGAAACAGCGCGCGCGTCACGAGCACGGGATTGCCGCGCCTGCCGCCGGTCGCCGGCGCGACGGCGCTGGCTCCGGGCGAGGCCTCCCGCGCGTCGAGCAACGCGTCGATCACCGCCGCCGAAACCCGCGGCATGTCGCCGAGCAGAACCACGGCGCCGCCGGCCGCGGCGGGAAGCGCCGCGACGCCCGTCCGCAGCGACGAGGCGAGGCCCGTCGCGAAATCGGGATTGTGGACGAAGCGCACGGGGAGCCCCGCCAGCGCCGCCTCGACTTCCGCCCGCGCGTGGCCGGTGACGACGACAACCGGCCGCGCCCGCGAGGCGAGCGCCGCTTCCGCGACGTGACGGACGAGCGGCTTGCCGTCGAGCAACGCGACGAGCTTGGTGGCGGGACCGCCCTCCCCGGCCGCGGCGCGAAAACGGCTCGCCTTGCCGGCGGCCAGAACGAGGGCCGCGACGTCACTCATGGCCGCCCGCCCCGCTCTCGCGCGGCTGTCCGCGCGAGACGATTTCCATCAGCAGGCCGCCCGCGCCGAGGCGTTTGACGTCGGCCGCGCCCACCCTGATCCCCGCGAGCAGCCGGTGCAGCACCCAGTCGAAGCCGTTTTCCGCCGGAGAACGCGCGCAACCCGGCGCGCCCAGCACGGTCTTGCGCTCCTCGCCGGAGCCCAGTTCGCCGATCAGCAGCAGATTGCCGGGATCGACCGGCATTCCGAAATGTTCGATTCGCCCGCCGGCCGCCTCGATCGCGGCCGGGATCACGTCGCGCCGGTCGGTGATCGCCGAGGCGCCAAAGACAATCAGCAAATCGCACCCCGGCGCGAGATCCGCGAGGGCGGCGGCGAGAGCCGGAATTTCGTGCGGGACCCGAAGCTCGCGGGAAATCGTCGCCTTCGCCGGCGCGATCCGCGCCTCCAGAACGCGCAGGGTTTTCTCGATCACGGAAGGTTTCAGCCCCGGCAGCAGGGTCGAGACGACGCCCACGCGCAGGGGGTGGAACGGACTCACCCCGAGCGGCGCGCCGCGCGCCCGCGCCACGCAGTCCTCCAGCAGGGCGCGAGGCGCCGCGAAGGGAATGATCTTCACCGTCGCCACCATCTCGCCCGGCACGACCGTCCGATACGGCGGCAAGGTCGCGATCGTCACGCGCTCGTCGACATCGTTGACCCGGTCGATCATCGCCGCGTCCGCGACGAAGACGCCGGCGACTTCCGCGAACAGATTGCAGCGTCCGGAGAATGGCTTGTCGAGGCGCAGGTTCCGCCCGCGCACGGCGGTGGCGAGGGCCCGCGCCGCCTCGTTCTCGCCAATGTCGCCTTCCTCGAGCCGCGCGACGACGATGGTCTCGACTCCCGCCGCCCGCAGCGCCTCGATTTGCGCCGCGCCAACAAGGTCGCCCTTTTTCAGCACGAGCCCGTCGCGGCGGACCGCGTGCGCGACAACCCCGCCGCCCGCCGCGCCGACGGGGACGGCGCCGAAGATCACGCGCTTTTCTCCGCGCGCGCCGGTTTCTTGCGCAAAGCCATGATGATTTCGCCGAGCACCGAGACCGCGATTTCCGCCGGCGAAACCGAGCCGATGTCGAGGCCGATGGGCGCGTGGATCCGCGCCAGCGCCGCGTCGTCGAAGCCCGCCGCGTGCATCCGCTCGATACGCCGCTGGTGCGTTTTCCGCGAACCGAGCGCGCCGATGTAGAAACAATCGGCCTTCAGCGCCGGAATCAGGCCGGCGTCGTCGATCTTGGGATCGTGCGTGAACAGACACATCGCCGTGTAGCGGTCGATCTTCATCGCCGGCAAGACCGCGTCCGGCCATTCCGCCAGCAGCTTCACGTCGGGAAATCGTTCCGGCGTCGCGAAGGCGGTGCGCGGATCGATGATGGTCATGTCGAAATCGGCGAGTTTCGCCATAGGCGCGAGCGCCTGCGAAATATGCACCGCGCCGATGCAAATGATGCGCACCGGCGGCGCCTGCACCGTCAGAAAATACTTGCGGCCGCCGTGTTCGACGCCTCGGCTCTTGCCCATGCGCAGGGCCGCGTCGATCTCGTGGGCCATCGCGTCGGCGGCAGCCTCCGCGCCCTTCACCAGCCGTTGCGCGCCGGTTTCGAGGTCGGTGACGAGCACCGCGGCGCGTCGCGCCGCGCGTTCCTCGTTGAGGGTCTTGAGGAGATCGAGACGCATTATTCCACCCTCTCGACATAGACGCGAATGCGCCCGCCACAGGACAGGCCGACGCGCCAGGCGGTCTCGTCGGCGACGCCGAATTCCAGCGTGCGCGGCTTGCCGTCGGCGATCACGTCGCCCGCCTCGCTCACCACCGCGCCCTCGACGCAGCCGCCGGAGACCGAGCCAAGGAAATTGCCGTCGCCGTCGATCACGAGATGGCTGCCGACGGGACGCGGCGCCGAGCCCCAGGTCTCCACCACGGTGGCGATGGCGACACCCTTGCCCGCCTCGCGCCAGAGTTGCGCCTTCGTCAGAATATCGTCGTCGCTTGCCAGCATTTCAGCCTCCTCGCGAGGGGTTGCCGGCGTCCGGCGTGGCCGGGTCGGCATGTCCGGATGAATATAGCGCCTGTCCCGCCGCGTGAACAGGGGCGCCGCGGCGCGCGGCTTGCTACCGCGGAGGCGAACCGGCTAATTTTAACGCATCGGTAACCAATCGTGTCGAAATGAGACATTTTCCTGCCATTTCAGGAAAGGCCAGGACCCCGCGGCGCCCCGCGAGCGACCTCGAACGGCTGTTCGGCGTCGCCCGCATGGCCAGCGGACGCCGCGTCTCCCTGCGTCCGGGCATGGGGCTCTTCGCCCATGACATCCCCGTGCGTGAACAGGTCTGGATCGGTCTGAAGTTCGCGGCTCTCGGCCTCGTCCCGCCGCTTGCCTTCGCCCTCGTCTGGCTCGCCCTCGTCTGGCGGCAGCTCCCCGACGGCGGGTGGTGAGGCCGGCGCGCCGGCCAAAAGCGCAATTTTAACCCGGCGCCGCGATACTCCGGACATGCCGCGCGACAGTTTTCATTTGAAGCCGCTCACCAGCCTGCGTTTCTTCGCGGCGATGATGATCGTGATCTACCACACGGCGCAGTTCTTCGACTGGCCCTGGCTCGACGGAGCGCCCGGCAGCCTCGTCCAGGGCGTCTCGTTCTTTTTCGTCCTCTCCGGCTTCATTCTCACGGCGGTTTACGGGGCGCGCGACACGCTGGACCCGCGCGCCTTCATGGCGGCGCGCTTTGCCCGCGTTTACCCGGCCCATCTCGCCGGCCTCGCGCTGATCGTCCTGATCGTCCCCTGGAGCGCCATCAACACCGGCCCGGATGAATTCACCGCGAAGGCGACGGTGTTTCTGCTGAAGGCGACGATGACCGACGCGCTCGCCCTGATGCCCTCGGTCATTTTCTCGTGGAACGGCGTGTCCTGGTCGCTCTCGACGGAAATGTGTTTCTATTTGCTGTTTCCGTTCCTGCTGCGCGACATCGACGGAACCTGGGGCCGCAAGCTCCTCGCCTCGGCGCTTCTGGCGGTCGCGAGCCACGAAATCTGCCGCCAGGCGGGCTTGCCGGAAAACACCGACGATCAACTCATGTCGGTCGCCGGCCTCAACTACGCCAACCCCGCGGCGCGCCTGTTCGAATTCTGCCTCGGCATGGCCGCCTGCTCGATCTGGAGGCGCGGCGTTCGAGTCAACCGGCTCGGCTTTGGCGCCTGGAGCGCCATCGAGGCGGCGACGCTCGGCTTCGTCGTCCTCGCCGTCGCCCGCGGCAACGGTCTCGCCGCCGCCGTTTTGCCCGTCTCGTTTCACGCCTGGTTCGGCGTCGCGGGCCTGTGCGGGGTTTTCGCCATCGCCATCGTCGTCTTCGCGAATGGCGCGGGCGTCATCGGCCGGCTGCTGTCGCTTCGTTGCATGTGCTATCTCGGCGAAATCAGCTTCGCGATCTATCTCGTGAACCGCACGCTCATGCTCGCGATCACCCATCGCGGCGCGAGTTTCCTCGCGTCCGAATGGACCTATTTCCCGGTGTTGTTCGCGCTTTCGGCGCTCGTTCACGAACTCGTGGAAAAGCCGGGACGCGTCTGGCTGCTGGCCCGCCTCAAGCCGCGGGACGCCGCGCCTCGCCCGCTCGCAGCCACGCCCGCGGGTCCGTGATTTTCATCTCGCCGCCGCTCGCGAGCGCCTTCACGAGATCCTCGATGCTCGCGAGATTGTGGACGGGACGGAACTCGTCGACGAAGGGCAGCATGGCGCGGATGCCCTGCGCCTTCGCCTCGAAACGGTCGTAGCGCAGCAGCGGATTGAGCCAGATCAGCCGGCGGCACGACTTTTTCAGCCGCTCCATCTCGCGCGCGAGCTCGGCGGAGCCGTCGCGCTCGAGCCCGTCGGTGAACAGCAACACCGAAGCGCCCTGCCCGAGCACGCGACGCGACCACTGGCGATTGAAATTGTGCAGCGAGGTCGCGATGCGCGTCCCGCCCGACCAGTCGTCGACGCTGGCCGAACACATGGCGAGCGCCTCGTCGGGATCCTTGTGGCGCAGCGCGCGCGTCACGTTGGTGAGCCGCGTGCCGAACAGAAACGTGTGCACGCGCCCGCGCGCCTCGGTCATGGCGTGCAGGAAATGCAGGAACACGCGCGTGTAGTCGCTCATCGAGCCCGATATGTCGCAGATCGCCACGATGGGCGGCTTGCGCGTCGCGCGCGCGCGAAACGCGAGTTCGATGGAGGCGCCGCCGGCGCGCAGCGAGCGGCGGAACGCGCGGCGCGGATCGATGCGGGCGCCGCGCGGATCGGCGACGAAGCGCCGGGTCGGCATCTCGTCGTCCGTCAGGTCCATGCGCGAGATCAGCGCCTTCGCCCGCGCGATTTCCGCCGCGCTCATTTGCGCGAAGTCCTTTTTCTGCAACAACTCGTCCGCCGACGTGGTGAGGCGATAGTCGAGTTCGACCTGCTCCTGTTCGCGCTTTTCGCTTTCCTTTTTGAACAGGGCGTCGGAGACGCGCGTCGCGCCCGCTCGCGGCTTCGACGCCTCGGAAGCCTTCGGCTCGGCCATCGGCGACATCATGGCGATCAGCTTGTCGAGCAGGCCGCGGCGACGCCAGAAGATCTGGAACGCCTGGTCGAAAATGACGGTGTGTTCGTGTTTCTTGACGAAGACCGCGTGCAGCGTCGCGTGAAAATCCGCGCGCGTGCCGATGGCCGCGGCCTCGACGGCGCGCACCGCGTCGAGAATCGAGCCCGGACCGACGGGCAGGCCCGCGTCGCGCAGCACGCGCCCGAAATAGAGGATGTTCTCGGCGAGCTTCCCCGTGCCGGCGGGAACGGACTCCGTCATTTCAGCTCGACCTCGCCGGTTTTCGTCATCAGCACCGTTCGCTCGCCCCGGCGCACGCCAACGAACCGCTGCCGGCTCGCGATGTCCCGCGCCCAGTGGCGAAAGTCCGCTTCATAGGGCTCGCGCCGCCACGCGTCGGGCCTGTCGACGTCCTCGGTGACGAGCAGTTCGAAGGGCGGCGGATCGTGCAGCACGAAACCTGCGACGCACGGCTTCCATTCGTCGCCAAGCGAAGCGTCGTAACGCCAGGTGCAGAAGAACTCGCGGCACGCGGCGGGACGCGCGCCATGCGCCCTGCATCCCGTCGCGGGATCGAGACGCGGACACCAGCCGTCGTCGGACTTGCCGGTTTCCGGGATCGGAAACACCTTGCAGCACAGATGGCATTCGCCGCACGAACGGCCCTCGACGAGCGGCGACGATGCGTCGTCCTGATCGGACATGCGCTCCTCCCCTCCATGCGCGGACTAGACCGTCGCCAGTTCCGCCCTCACCTGATCGATCAATTCCTGCGCCTTCGCGCCCTGGATGCGCGCGATGTCGTCCTGGTATTTCAGCAGCACGCCGAGCGTGTCGGACACCTGCGAGGGATCGAGCGCGACCGCGTCGAGTTCGACGAGCGCGCTCGCCCAGTCGAGCGTCTCGGCGACGCCCGGCTGTTTGAACAGGTCTTCCTTGCGCAGTTTCTGCACGAAGCCGACGAGTTCCGCCGTCAGACGCTCCGGCGCGCGCGGCGCCTTTGTCCGGACGATCTTCATTTCCCGTTCTGCGTCTGGATAGTCGATCCAGTGATAGAGGCAGCGCCGCTTTAGCGCGTCGTGGATTTCGCGCGTGCGGTTCGAAGTGATGATGACGATGGGCGGATGCCCGGCCTTCACCGTGCCAAGCTCGGGAATGGTGATCTGGAAATCCGAGAGCACCTCGAGCAGATAGGCCTCGAAGGCCTCGTCGGCGCGGTCGAGTTCGTCGATGAGCAGCACCGGCGGCCCTTCGGCGGCGGGCTCCAGCGCCCGCAGCAGCGACCTCTTGACGAGATAACGCTCGGAAAACACGTCGTGTTCGAGCCTGTCGCGGTCCGTCTCGCCCGAGGCCTCGGCGAGGCGGATCGCCATCATCTGCCGCGCGTAATTCCACTCGTAAACGGCGGAGGCGACGTCGAGCCCCTCGTAACATTGCAGGCGAATGAGCTGGCGCCCCAGGGTCGACGAGAGCACCTTGGCGATCTCCGTCTTGCCGACGCCCGCCTCTCCCTCGAGAAACAGGGGCCGCCCGAGTTTCAGCGACAGGAACAGCACGGTCGCGAGCGCGCGGTCCGCGACATAGTCGGCGCCGGAGAGAAGCGAGAGGGTTTCGTCGATGGAAGCGGGAATGGGATGGGGCAAGGCGGGTCCGATGATCTCGATGCGCGCGCGAAGCGGGAGGGCGCGCGTGCCGGCACTTTCCCCCGTTTCACCGGAGAAGGGAAGAGCCCCGCGCCGTCCGGCGCGACCGGCGCTGTCGCGCGGGCGCCATGTTTGACAATTCAGTTCGTGTGAAGCACTTTACGTTCAAAGAAAATGACGAAATAAAACTCCACGAATATCACGCCATCCTCGAGGAAATCCAGATGATCGAAATATTGTCGCGCGTCCTGTGCGCGCTCCCGGTTTCGGTCGCGCTGATGGCGACCCCCGCCGCCGCCCAGGCCCCCGCGGCGCCGGCGCCCGACTCGTTTCCCGCGTGGGCCTACCCCTGGGTTCCCGATTTTCCGGTCCCCGCGCCCACCGACACGCCGCAACATCTGCCCGGCAGCGGCGCCGCCGTGAGCTGGACGCAGGCGCGCGATCTCTTCTACGCGCCGGACTGGCATCCCGAGGATCACGGCCCGATGCCAGACGTGGTCAAGGCCGGCCGCAAGCCGGACGTGCGCGCCTGCGGCTCCTGTCACCGCGCGGAGGGAACCGGCGGCCCGGAAAACGCGAGCCTCGCGGGCCTGCCCGTCGCCTATTTCACGCGACAGATCGCGGATTTCAAAAGCGGCGCGCGGAAATTTTCCGGTCCGCAACGAAGCCCGGTGCTGCTCATGAACGCGTCCGTCAAGACAATGACGGACGAGGAAGTGAAAGCGGCGGCGGACTATTATTCCTCGCTGAAGCCCAAACGGATCATCAAGGTCGTCGAAAGCGAAACCGTTCCGAAAAATTACATCGCGCGCGTGTTTTTCGCGCGGCGGGCCGAGGGCGGCGTCGAGCCGCTCGGCAAGCGCATTGTCGAGATGCCCGACGATGTCGAACAGTTCGAGCTTCGCGACGCGCGCGCGCAATTCACCGCCTACGTGCCGGTTGGCAGCATCGCGAAAGGCGAGTCGCTGGTGAAAACCGGCGGAGCCGGCGTGACGGCGCCCTGCGGAATTTGTCACGGACCGGACCTGAAAGGCGTCGGCGCGATACCTGGAATCGCCGGCCGCTCGCCAAGCTACATCGCGCGCCAGCTTTATGACTTCCAGCAAGGGGCGCGCGCGGGAAGTTCAAGCGCCCTGATGGCGCCGACGGTCGCGAAACTCACGCAGGACGACATGATCGCGCTCGCCGCCTATGTATCCTCGCGGGAACCGTGAGCGGAAGAACGGGGGAGCCACGCGCGTGTCCGCTTACGTGATCTTCGATGTCGATATTTCCAGTCCGGCGCGCTACCAGGAATTCATGTCCGGCGTGAAGCCGGCGCTCGAACAGGCCGGCGCCCGGTATCTCGCGCGCGGCGGCGCCCACAAGGTTTACGAGGGCGACTGGGAGCCCCGGCGGATTGTCTTGCTGGAATTCCCGTCGCTCGCCGCGTGGGAAGCCTTCTACCACGGCCCCGTCTATCAGGGCTTGAAGGGCATCAGGGACGAATGCAGTTCCGCGCGCCTCGTGAGCGTCGTCGGGCTCGACTGAGAGCGTCGCGACGCGAGGGAGCACGATTTCCCCCGGCGGCGTCCCTTCTCCCGGCCACGCGGGAGAAGGGAGTGAAATTCCTCAGCCCGCCGCGGTCACAGCCCGCTTCGCCATCACGCCGATCAGGTGCGCGCGATATTCGGCGTCCGCGTGGATGTCTGAGTTGAGCCCGTCCGGCGACTGCGTCTTGCCGTCGAGGGCGGCGGCGGAGAAATTCGCCTTCAGCGCCGCTTCGAAATCCTTCTGGCGGAACACGCCCGACGATCCCGCGCCCGTCACGGCGACGCGCACGTCCGCGCCCTTTTTCGCGACGAAAACGCCAACGATGGCGTAACGCGAGGCGGGATTGCGAAACTTCTGGTAATTCGCCTTGTCCGGGATCGGGAAGGAGATCGAGGTGATGATCTCGCCCTCGCCGAGCGCCGTCTCGAACAGGCCGGTGAAGAAATCGTCGGCCTTGATGGCCCGCTTGTTGGTGGTGATCGTCGCGCCGAGCGCGAGGCAGGCCGAGGGATAGTCCGCCGCCGGATCGTTGTTGGCGATGGAGCCGCCGCAGGTGCCCTTGTTGCGCACGGCGGGATCGCCGATGCCGCCGGCGAGCGCCGCCAGGGCCGGGATCGCCTTCTTCACCTCGGCGGAGGTGGCGACCGTGACATGGCGCGTCATGGCGCCGATCACGACCGCGCCGCCCTCGACCTTGATGCCGCGCAGCTCGTCGAGCTTGCCCATGTCGATGATGTCGGTGGGCGAGGCGAGACGCTGCTTCATCGTCGGCAGCAGGGTCATGCCACCCGCGAGAATCTTGCCATCCGCGTGTTTGGCGGCGAGCGAGGCGGCCTCCGAAACCGAGGCGGGCTTGTGATAGGTGAATGCGTACATGATCGTCTCCCTCGAATTCGAAACTAGTGCGCCCGCGCCGCGCGCCAGACGGCTTGCGGCGTCGCGGGCATGGCGATGTTCTCGTGACCGAGCGCGTCGGTGATCGCGTTGATGACGGCGGGCGGCGCCGCGATGGCGCCGGCCTCGCCGCAGCCCTTGATGCCCAGCGGATTGGAGGGGCACGCGGTCGAAACCATGCCCACCGCGTAGGACGGCAGATTGTCGGCGCGCGGCATCTGGTAATCCATGAAGCTCGCGGTCAGGAGCTGGCCGCTCTTGTCGTAAACCGCGCCCTCGCACATGGCCTGGCCGATGCCCTGGCCGATGCCGCCATGCACCTGGCCCTCGACGATCATCGGGTTGATCACATTGCCGAAATCATCGACCGCGGTCCATTTCTCGATGGTCGTGACGCCCGTCTGAGGGTCGATCTCGACCTCGCAAATGTGCACGCCCGCCGGAAAGGTGAAGTTCGTCGGATCGTAGAAGGCGCTTTCCTTCAGGCCGGGCTCGAGCTGCGCGCCGGTGAACTTGTGCGCGATATAGGCCTGCAAGGCGACCGAGCCGAAGTCGATGCTCTTGTCGGTGCCGCGCACGGTGAACTTGCCGTCCCTGAACTCGATGTCGGCGGGCGAGGCCTCGAGCGCGAAACCGGCGACCTTCTTCGCCTTCTCCTCGATCTTGTCGAGCGCCTTGACGATGGCGCTCATGCCGACCGCGCCCGAGCGCGAGCCATAGGTGCCCATGCCCATCTGCACCTTGTCGGTGTCGCCATGGATGATCGACACGTTGTCGATGGGTATGCCCAGCCGGTCCGACACGAGTTGCGCGAAGGTCGTCTCGTGTCCCTGGCCATGCGAATGGGAGCCGGTGAGGATTTCCACGGTGCCAATGGGGTTGACGCGCACCTCGGCGGATTCCCACAGGCCGACGCCCGCGCCGAGCGAGCCGACCGCGGCCGAAGGCGCGATGCCGCACGCCTCGATATAGGCGGAAATGCCGACGCCGCGTTTGAGGCCTTTCGCGGCGGACGCCGTCTTGCGCGCGGCGACGCCCTTGTAATCGGCCATGGCCAGCGCCTTGTCGAGCGCGCCCGCGTAATCGCCGGCGTCGTAGCACATGATGACGGGCGTCTGGTGCGGGAACGACGTGATGAAATTTTGCCGGCGCAAATCCGCAGGGTCTCTCTTCAGTTCGCGCGCCGCGACCTCGACGAGGCGCTCGACGACGAAAGTGGCTTCCGGACGCCCCGCGCCGCGATAAGCGTCGACCGGCGCCGTGTTGGTGTAGACCGCGTCCACCTCGGCGTAGACGGCGGGAATGTTGTACTGGCCCGACAGCAAGGGCGCGTAGAGATAGGTCGGCACCGACGAGGCGAAGGTCGAGAGATAGGCGCCGAGATTGGCGATGGTTTTCACGCGCAGCGCCAGCATCTTGCCGGTTTCGTCGAGCGCGAGTTCGGCGCGGGTGACGTGATCGCGGCCATGCGCGTCGGAGAGGAAGGCCTCCGTGCGGTCGGCGACCCATTTGACGGGCCGGTTGATCTTGCGCGCGGCCCAGACGCAGACCGTCTCTTCCGCGTAGATGAAAATCTTCGAGCCGAAGCCGCCGCCCACGTCCGGCGCGATGACGCGCAGCTTGTGCTCGGGCGCGAGGCCTATGAAGGCCGACAGCACGAGCCGCGCGACATGCGGATTCTGGCTCGTCGTGTAGAGCGTCAGCCCGTCCGTCCCCTCGTCGTATTCGCCAACCGCGGCGCGCGGCTCCATGGCGTTGGGCACGAGGCGATTGTTGACGATGTCGAGTTTCGTGACGTGTTTCGCCTTCGCGAAGGCGGCGTCGGACGCGGCCTTGTCGCCCAGATGCCAGTTGTAAACGGCGTTGTCCGGCGCGACGTCGTGAACCGCGGTCCCCGCCTTCGTCGCCCCGGCGGGATCCACCACGGCGGGGAGAACCTTGTAATCGACCCTGACCTTCTCGGCCGCCTCGCGCGCCCGGGCGTATGTGTCGGCGATGACGACGGCGACGTGATCGCCGACATAGCGCACCTTGCCATGGGCGAGCGCGGGATGCGCGCCCGCCTTCATCGGCGATCCATCCTTTGAATGGATCATCCAGCCGCAGATGAGACCGCCGACCTTGTCGGCGGCGATGTCGTCGCCGGTGAAGATCGCGACGACGCCAGGCATTTTCAGCGCGGCGGAGGCGTCGATTCCGAGGATTTCCGCGTGGGCGTGCGGCGAGCGCAGGAAATGCGCGTGCGCCTGGCCGGGACGGTTGACGTCGTCGGTGTAGCGGCCCTTGCCGGTGATGAAACGGCGATCTTCCTTGCGGCGAACGGACGCGCCGATTCCGGTGCTGCTCATGTCACGCCTCCACGACTGGATAAAGTCGAGAAATCAGGCCTTCGCGCCCATGGCCTCGGCGCCGGCGGCGATCGCCTTGACGATGTTGTGATAGCCCGTGCAACGGCAGATGTTGCCCTCGAGCTCCTCGCGAATCGTGTGCTCGTCGAGATGGTTGCCCTTGCGCTTCACCATTTCCACGGCGGTCATGATCATGCCCGGCGTGCAGAACCCGCATTGCAGACCGTGATTTTCGCGGAAGGCTTCCTGCATCGGATGCAGTTGCTCGCCATTGGCGAGGCCCTCGATCGTCGTCACCTGCGCGCCCTCGAGCGACAGCGCCAGCGCCGTGCAGGACTTCACCGCGTCGCCATTGACATGCACCACGCAGCAGCCGCACTGGCTCGTGTCGCAACCGACATGCGTGCCCGTGAGGCGGAGCGTCTCGCGCAGGAACTGCACCAGCAGCGTGCGGGAATCGACGTCCCCGGACACGGCTTTGCCGTTGACGGTCATGGACACTACGGGCATGGGCATTCCTCCTCGGCGGAAACACGGGTTCGAGGGGGAATGTGATATGCCGGGCGGCGACCGTCAAGCAAGGGCAAGTTCGCGCTCCGGCCCTGGAAAATGGGCCAAAGCGCCGGTTGTCTCAATAAAAGTCGCCGAGGCTGAACCGGTCCGCGCCCGAGAACATCCCGGGCGGCGTCGCGATGTCCGGCGCCGGCGGAAGGGTGGATTTGTAGGTGAAGAGTTGCGCGAGGTCGCGCACCGGATTGAACCAGGCCCTCGCGCCAAGCATCAGCCTGTAGAGAGCCAGTTCCTCGCTCATGATCCGGATGATGGCGGGCCTGTAGAGTTCGGCGAACCTCTGGCTGTCGGTCAGGGGAACCGGATTCCATGGCGAGGGCTGTTGCGGCGGCGAGGGCAGCGCCATGAACAAAGCCGCGAACATGCCGGCCTGCGCGGTTCTCACCGATTTCGCGCCCTGTTGCGACGCGTAGACGCCCACGACCACGAGGGCGAGAAACTCTTCCCAGTTCTCGAAGCGCCGCGCGAATTTGGCGCGGGAATCCTCCAGTTTGTTGCCGCCATCGAGATCCCGCGCCGCGTCCGCGCTGACGAGATCCATCATCGACACGGGCTTCCAGCGGCCATTCGCCTGCCGCCAGGCGTGGACGAGTTAGTGCAGCAGGGTCACGTCTGGCTCCGCGCCGCCGAGATTGCCATGCGGCATGAAGCCGATCACGTCGAGCCCGCCGCCGCCCTCGCCCCGGATGGACGATCCATCGCGGGCGAGGCCCTGATAGTCCGGCGAATAGGCCTTCAGGCCCGCGTGGGATTCCGCGGCGGGCAGCGCGTTTCTGACGCCCGGCCAGATAATGACCGGCTGCGTCGTCGTCTTGCCGACGAGTTCGAGAACCGCCTGTCCGAAAGGCGCCGAGACGATCTTGTCGCGCACGAGAAGCACGTCCCGTTCGTAGGCGTCGCCGGACGCCTTCGTTCTCATGCGGCCGCCATCGACCTTGATGTTGTCTGGCTGGAATACTTGCATGACGGCCTCCGGACTTGCCCCGCTTATGCGGACTACGCGCTTTTTCAGGCGCCCGCCGTGCGCGATGGCACACGTCGAACGCGGCGGGTCGGGCCCGTCGCTTGTGTTCGCTCCCCGTCTCGCGCACCATCGCGAAAACCGGATGGAGGACCGCCTTGCGACATTTCGCGACATTCGTCGCCCTGATTGCGTGCGCGGCGCCGGCGCTCGCCGCCGACGAGGCCCTGATCGCGGCGGCCAGAAAAGAAGGACGCGTCGTCTGGTACACGACGCAGATCGTCGATCAGTTCGTTCGTCCGGCGGTCGAGGCCTTCGACCGCAAATACGGGATCAGGGTCGATTATGTCCGCTCCGGCACGCCGGACATGGTGCTGCGCGTCACCAACGAGGCGAAGGCGAACAGCGGCCAGGGCGACATCGTCGATGGCACCTCGTCGTCCGCGGCTCTGAAACGCGCGGGGTTGCTGATGAAATTCACGCCGCCCAACAATCTCCCGGCGCAATTCGTCGACGCGGACGGCTACTGGATCGCCAACAATCTCTACGTGCTGACGCCCGGCTTCAACACGAATCTCGTGGAGAAGGGGAGCGAACCGCGCGCCTTCGAGGATTTGCTCGCCCCGAAATGGAAGGGCCGCATCGGCTGGACGGTTCCGCCCGCCAGCATGCTGGCGCCGGAATTCGTCGGCCTCGTCCTCGCGGCAATGGGCGAGGAAAAAGGCAGGACGTACCTGCGCGCGCTGGCGAAACAGGATCTCAACGGACACGTCGTCTCCGCCCGGCAGATGCTGGACATGGTGATCGCCGGCGAGTTTCCGGTCGCGCTGCAAATCTTCAACAATCACGCGGTGATCAGCGCCGGCAAGGGCGCTCCGTCGGGCTGGATTCCCATGCAGCCCGCGCTCGGCCTGCTTTCGGTGTCCTCGATCACGAAGCTCGCGCCGCATCCGGCCGCGGCGAAACTGTTCATGGAGTTCCTGGTGTCGGAGGAAGGGCAAAAACTGATGGCCGCCTCGGGCGAATTGCCGGTTCACCCCGACGTGCGGCCGGGCGATCCCTCGCTTCGTCCCGACGGCGAGACGTTCCGCGCGATTTACTTCACCCCGGAGCAACTCGACGAGGCCCTGCCGGCCTGGAACCGGATTTTCAACGAAATATTTCGCTGATCCCGGAGGCCCGCCGCGAGGTGACGTCGCGCACATCGCCCCGCTGGATTTTCGCTAGTTTACCAACTGGCTAACAGGCGCAATCCCGCGCCTCGGCAACAGCGCTGGAAACTTGACATGGCCCTGAACGTTCAACCCATCACGGGCGTCGTCGCGAACGGCGACAAGCCGCTTGTCGCGGCGCGCCTCTGCAATTTCAGGACGGGCGGATACGAACTGCTCGACGATCACATGGCCTGGATCAACGGCCCGCTCAAGGCTGCGCTCACGGCCTCGCCGAACGCCTGGATCGACGTCGCCGCCTACGCCAGCAAGAGAGGCAATTCCGCGAAGAACAAGGCGTTGTCGAAAAACCGTCGCGACGAGGTGAAGTCGCGGATCGCCGCGACGGGCGCGCGCGCGAACTTCATCGGCAACGATTTCTGGGGCGAGGAGCGCAGCGAAGGCGGCGAATCCAACAACGATGGTTACTGGCGCGCGGTGGAAGTGTACGCTTTCGGCAGTCTTCCGCCAGGCCGCAAGCCCGATCCCGTGCCGCCCAGACCGCCGGCTCCGGTCATTCCCTATCACAACCCGACCGACGAATGGTTCGTCACCAATCTCAGCCTCAACGGCGGCACGCTGGTCGCGGGCGTGGGCGGCGGCGGCTTCAAGGGCACGATCAAGTTCGAACACGTCGGCGGCGGCAACGAGCCCGACGTCGACACCTCCATCGTCATCGTCGGCGGCGCCGTGGGCGCGAGCGAAGGCCTGCCCTTCCTCAAGAATTCAACCATCGTGCAGAAGGCGATCAAGTTCGTCAGCGACAACGGCGGCTTTTCCTTCGCGGAGGCGCCATCGGAAACCGCCGGCCTCTGCTTCCGCAACCCGATCCAGACCAAACGTCTGCGGTCGGGCGATTTCAAGGGCGATTGCGCCACGATCTTCGTGAGCGCCAACGCGGCGGTGGCGGGCGCCTCGATCTACGTCCTCTTTTTCGGCCTGCCGAACGGCTTCTGGACCTCGTCCTCGACTCTCGCGATGATGGCCATTCCCGCGGCGGGCAGCAGCCTGCTGGGCGGCGTGATCCTCGAGAAATGCAAGGGCATCGCCCTGATCTCGTCGGTGGGCGCCGGCCTCAGCGCGTCCCTCGGCGCGTCGCTGAACGGAATGGGCGGCACGATCGGCTGATCGCCGCCTCGCGCGCGGTTCGTGGACACGCTATGGGAACGGGCGCGCGAAAGCGCGTCCCGGCGCCGGAGCATCCCGTCATGGCGGACATCGAGGAAGACCCCGAAAAAATCGCGGCGCGTGTCCGCGAGGCGTGGAGCCGCGCCTTCGCCGCGCGCGACATCGAGGCGCTGGCGGCGCTCTACGACGAGGACGCGCTGTTTTTCGGATCGACGCCGGATTTGTGCCTGGGGCGCGACGGCGCGCGCGCCTATTTTTCCACCTTGCCGGCGGATGTCGTCCTCGACGATTTCCCGGCGCAGGAAACGCGCCGGACCGGACCGGACACGATCGTCGCGGCGGGCTGCTGGCGCTTTCTGTTTGGCGGCGAGGCGCGTCCCTATCGCCTCGCCTGGACTCTCGCGCGGCGGGGCGGACAATGGCTCATCGCCGCCCACCACGCCTCGGCGAGGCCATAGGCCGTTCAGCCCGCCCGGACGTTTTCCGCGAAACTGGCGAAAAACTGGTCGGCGTTCTTCTTGGCGACTCCGTCGATGAGGCGCGCCCCGAGCTGGGCGATCTTGCCGCCAACGTTGGCCTCGACGTCATAGGACAACAGCGTTCCGCCGCCCTCGATGTCCGTCAGGCGCACGGTCGCCCCGCCCTTGGCGAATCCGGCGATGCCGCCCTCGCCCGAGCCGCTGATCTTGTAACCGTTCGGCGGATCGAGATCGCCGAGCTCGACATTGCCCTTGAAGGTCGCCGAAACCGGCCCCACCTTCAGCTTCACCACCGCCGTGAAACCATTTTCCCCAGTCCTGTCAAGGGACTGGCATCCGGGAATGCAGGCCTTGAGGACCTCCGGATCGTTCAGCTTTTGCCAGACCGTCTGCCGGTCGGCGGGGAGGGAGACCTCCCCCTTCATCGTCATGGCCATGTCGTTTCCCCGTCTCGCGTCCGCGCCGGGCGCGGCTGACCGCTTGATAGAGGCAAACGCCCTCCGGCGCCACCATGCCCCGGGGATTTAACGCTTTCCGCGCGTGCGTCATTGCGCCCCGCCGCGCGGACGGCTATTCGCTAGAGGCGCCGCGCGCGCCTGAAAACGGGAGGATCAGATGGCTCTGGTTCGAATTGGCGAGTTGAATTTCAACGTCGAGGTCGAGGGACCGTTCAAGGCGCCTTTCCTGATGCTGTCGAACTCGCTCGGCACGAATTATCGCATGTGGGATCCGCAAATGCCCGAGTTGACGCGACATTTTCGCGTCATCCGCTACGATTCGCGGGGTCACGGGCGCAGCCACGCCGACGACGGCCCCTATTCCATCGCCGGCCTCGGCCGCGACGCCCTCGCCATCATGGACGCGCTCGGCGTCACGAAAACCCACTGGATCGGCCTGTCCAAGGGCGGGATGATCGGCCAGTGGCTGCTCGCCAACGCTCCACAGCGCCTCGACCGCACGGTCCTCGCCAACACCGGCGCGCACATGGGGCCGGTCGATCTGTGGAACAACCGGATTCGCGCCGCCCGCTCCGGCGGCATGGACACGCTCGCGGCCGGAACCATCGACCGCTGGTTCACGAAGGATTTCCAGAAGGCGAACCCCGAGGCCATCGAGAAAATTCTCGCCATGCTGCAAACGACGCCGCCGCAAGGCTACGCCGCGAGCTGCGCCGCCATCCGCGACATGGACCAGCGTGAATCCATCCGCTCCATTCGCGACAAGCCGGTTCTGGTGATCGTCGGCCGTCACGACCCCGCGACGCCCCCCGCCCTCGGCAAACTGATCGCCTCGTCGATCGAGGGGGCGCGGACCGTCACGCTGAACGCGGCGCATCTCTCCAACATAGAGGACGCCGAGAATTTCACGAAGGCCGTCGTCGACTTTCTGACCGGCAAAACCCCGGTTTCGCCGCCGCCGGACAAGCCGGCGAAAAAGGCCGCGAAAACGCCGGTCGCCCCGAAAGCCGCCACGAAAAAGGCCGCGGGCAAGAAGGCCGCCGCCAAAAAGCCGGCGGCCAAAACGGCGAAGAAACCCGCCGGAAAGGCCGCGCCGAAAAAGCCCGCCGGCAAGACCGCCGCGAAAAAGGCGCCCGCCAAAAAGAAGAAGACGCGCTGATGGCCGCGGACGGGCGCCACGCGAAGGGCATGAAGCGCCGCCGCGCCGTGCTCGGCGACGCCTATGTCGACGGGGCGGTGCAGCGAACCTCGGACTTCAACCGCGATTTTCAGCAATGGATCGTCGAAACGGCCTGGAACGACGTGTGGAATCGCCCCGGCCTCGATCTGCGGGCGCGCTCGATCGTCGTTCTTTCCGTCACGACGGCCCTGCGCCACTGGGACGAATTTCGCATTCACCTGCGCGGAGCCCTCAACAATGGTCTGACGAAGACCGAGATCTCCGAAATTCTCATGCAATGCGGCGTTTACGCCGGCGTTCCCGCCGCCAACCACGCGTTCAGGGAAGCGCAGGCGGTTTTCGACGAAATGGGAGTTTGACGCCCCGTCCGGACGCCGCGCCATGGCAGACACGCTCACCCCGGCCGAACGCAGCGAGCGGATGCGGCGCGTCCGCCAGAAACACACCGGACCGGAACTCGTCGTCCGCCGCCTCGTCAGCGGGCTCGGCCATCGCTATCGCCTGCATGGCGCGAAACTGCCGGGCAAGCCGGACCTCGTGTTCGCGGGGCGGCGCAAGGTCGTTTTCGTGCATGGCTGCTTCTGGCACCGCCACGCCGCGAAAACCTGCAAACTCTCGCGAATGCCGAAAAGCCGCCAGGACTTCTGGGTTCCCAAGCTCGAGGGCAACCGCCTGCGCGACGCCCGCGCCATCCGCGCCCTGCGCGCGGACGGCTGGAGCGTGCTGGTTGTCTGGGAATGCCAGTTGGGCGATACAGAACGCTTGAGGAACAGGCTGGCGCGATTCCTGGGGCAAGACTGATGCGGTCGATCGAGCTGTTCGCCGGGGCTGGCGGGCTCGGCATGGGCGTCGGCCGCGCCGGGTTTTCGCCCCTGGCGGTGATCGAGCGTGATCGCTGGTGCTGCGACACGATTCGCGAAAACCGCCGCCGCGAGGTCGGCGCCGTCGCATGCTGGCCAGAACCGCTCGAGATCGACATTCGCGCACTCGCGTTTCACGAGTTTCGCGGCGACGTTGATATTGTCACGGGCGGCCCGCCCTGCCAGCCATTTTCCCTCGGCGGCAAGCATCGCGGCCGCGACGACGACCGCGACATGTGGCCCCAGGCCGTGCGCGTCGTGCGCGAAGCGGCGCCGCGCGCGTTCGTCTTCGAAAACGTCAAGGGATTGATGCGCGGAACCTTCGCCGCCTATCGCGATTATATTCTGCTGCAATTGCGGCATCCCGAACAGGCGAGGCGCCCGGGCGAAGACTGGAGCGCGCACCGCGCGCGGCTGGACCGCTGGAACGCTAAGCACGCGCCGCGATACGACGTCCACGCGCCGGAACTCGTCAACGCCGCCGACTACGGCGTCCCGCAAAGACGCGAGCGCGTGTTCTTCGTCGGGTTTCGCGCCGATCTCGGCGTGAACTGGCGCTTTCCCCCGCCCACCCATTCACGCGCGGCGCTGTTGCGCGGCCAGCGCGCGGACGGCGAATATTGGGATCGCCACGCGGTGCCGCGAAAATTCCGCGCGCCGCCTCCGGCGGTCGGTCCGGCCCCGGCGGAGAGCTTGGCGCTGGCGCCGTGGCGCACCGTGCGCGACGCGCTCCACGACCTGCCCGACCCCGAGAAGGAGCCCGCGAAAGCCGCCCGTGTCGCCAACCACCGCTTTCAGCCGGGCGCCCGCGTTTACGCCGGGCACACCGGCAGCCCGCTCGACGAGCCCGCGAAAACGCTGAAGGCCGGCGTGCATGGAGTGCCGGGCGGCGAAAACATGCTGGTGCGCGCCGACGGAAGCGTCCGCTATTTCACCGTGCGCGAGGCCGCGCGGCTGCAAACCTTTCCCGACGATTTCCATTTTCCCGGCTCGTGGAGCGAGGCGATGCGGCAACTGGGCAACGCGGTTCCGATGGACCTCGCGACGACGCTGGCGCTCGGGGTCGCCCGCGCCCTGCGCGGCAAAGCCGGGGCCGCGGCGTGAAGCCGACGCCGCTTGTCTTGTCCCGCGGGACAGGCGACACTCCGCCCGCGGTCACGCTCCCGCCATGAATCGCGCAAGAGGCCGCTTCCGGACCGCATGGAAAACTTCCTACAGCAACTCATCAACGGACTGACGCTCGGCTCGATCTACGGGCTCATCGCCATCGGCTACACGATGGTCTTCGGCATCATCGGCATGGTGAACTTCGCCCATGGCGATCTGTTCATGCTGTCGGGCTTCATCGCGCTGATCGTTTTTCTGGCGCTGACTCAAATGCTCGGCGTCGTCTCGATGCCCATCGCCTTTCTCGTCGTGCTGCTCGCCGCGATGGTCGTCACGGGCCTGTGGAACTGGGCGATCGAGCGCGTCGCCTACCGGCCCCTGCGCGGCTCGTTCCGCCTCGCGCCGCTGATCTCCGCCATCGGCATGTCGATCTTCCTCGCCAATTTCGTGCAGGTCGCCCAGGGCCCGCGCAACAAGGCGGCGCCCGGCCTCTTCACCGACCTCATCCGCCTCACCGACGGCCCCTTCGCCGTGACGATTTCGTGGAAGCAGATCGTCATCATGGCGGTGACGGCGGGGCTGCTCGCGATCTTCTGGTTCGTCGTGCAGAAGACGCCGCTCGGCCGCGCCCAGCGCGCCTGCGAACAGGACCGCAAGATGGCGGCGCTGCTCGGCGTCGACGTGGACCGCACGATTTCCCTGACTTTCGTCATCGGCGCGGCGCTCGCCGCCGTCGCGGGCACGCTCTACATGGTTTATTATGGCGTGCTGCATTTCAACGACGGCTTCGTGCCGGGCGTGAAGGCCTTTACCGCGGCGGTGCTTGGCGGCATCGGCTCGCTGCCCGGC
>CAISEY010000019.1 GCA_903884435.1 uncultured Hyphomicrobiales bacterium
ATCGTCCACGTCCCCTACCGCGGCGGCGGACCGGCGCTGAACGATCTCGTGGGCGGGCAGATCACTGTCGCCGCTCTCAACGTCACGGGCCAGATTCTCGAACTCGCGAAAGCCGGCAAGATCGTGCTGCTCTGCGTCTCGACGCCGCGGCGGCTCCGGGCCGCTCCCGATTTGCCGACGGGCGAGGAAGCGGGCGTTCCAGGCTTCGTGGCGCTGAACTTCGCCGGCATTTTCGCGCCGGCCAGAACGCCCCCGGCCTATCTGGAGAAAATCGCCGCGGCGACGCGCGAGGCCATGGGCGACGCTGATTATCTGAAAATCCTCGAAGCCTCCGGCTTCGAGCCCTCGCCCGACACGAGTCCCGACAAGGCGGCGCGGTTCATCGGCGAGGAAATCGCGCGCTGGACGCCGGTGATCAAGGCCATCGGCTTCAAACTGGACTGAACCCGCCGGCGCTGAGCAGGGGAGCTTTCGCGACGCCATGAGCGAATTCTTCGTGAAACCGGGCGCGCGCGGCTGTTACGTCAGCCAGCCCGGGCCGTTCCTGTGCTGGGCCGCCGCCGGGCTCGCGCTCTACCGTTCGAAGCACGGACCGGGAGGGCGCGGCGCCTCGATCCGCGCGCTGATGGAGGGCGGCGACAATCCCTGGTTTGGAACCTGCGTCGATTTCGCCGGGGCGCTCGTGGAGCGCGCCCGTCGCGAGGGGATCGACCTCGACTCCGCCGACGAGTTGCTGCGCGAGGAAAACCCGCGCTTCGCCGACGCGGTTCCCGGCCTGAAATTCGAACACGCGGACGAATTCTTCGCGCGGTTTCTGGGCGCCCGCGCGACGCCGCTCGGCGCCGGTCCGGGCGCTCTCGACCCGAAAGACCGGCGCGCGACGATGGATTTCATCGCGGCGCGCGCGCCCGTCGCGGTGTTTCACCGGACCTCCGCGAAAGTCGGGCATCTGCAATTGATCGTCGGTTACTGGAATTATTCGGACAGCGACCCCGACAGTCCGCGGATCGTCATGTTCGATCCCGAGGCCGGAGCGGACGGGACGGCGGGCGTCGATCCGCGGGACATCGCGGCGACGGGCGAACGCCAGATGTCCTGGACGCATTTCCAGAGTTTCATCGTCGACAAGTTGGTGACGCGGACCTTTTACGCATTCTGACCCGCGGCGCCGCGCGCCTTGCCCGGCCTTGACGCCACGCCTAAAACCGGAGCGCCGCGCGACGCGGCAACGATGGAGGATCGCATGTCGGGACGGGATATTCTCAGGGGCCTCGGCGTCGCCGTGCTTGCCTTGCTCGCTGCTGGCGCGGCCCGGGCGCAGGATCCCGCCGCGAGCTTCCCCAACCGCACGGTCGTGCTGGTCGTGCCGTTTCCCGCGGGCGGCCCGCCCGACGTGATCGCGCGCATTCTGCAACCGAAACTCGAATCTGTGCTGGGCAAGCCAGTCATCGTCGAAAACCGCGCGGGCGCCGCGGCCGCGATGGGCGCGGCCTTCGTGGCGCGCGCGGCGCCCGACGGGCACACGCTGCTGATGGTCGATCCCGCGCACGCCGTCGCGCAAAACATCATCGAAAAGCCGGGCTTCGATCCGGTCAGGGATTTCGCCTACGTGGCGCCGACGATGCGTTCCTACATGACGCTCGTCGTCAATCCATCGACGCCCGCGAAAAACCTGCAGGAGTTCATCGCGCTGGCCAGGGCGAAACCCGGCGACATCAAATACGGCACCTCGGGCATCGGATCGCCGCCCTATCTTGGAGCCCTCGCCTTTTTGCAAGCGACCGGCGTCGACATGACCCACGTGCCCTATCGCGGCGCGGCGCTCGCCGTGAACGACGCGGTCGGCGGGCATATTTCGGCGGTGTTCGTCAGTCAGGCGACGGCCGGCACCCAGGTCAAGGGCGGCCAGTTGCGCGTGCTCGGCGTGTATGGCGATCAGCGGCTGCGCTCGCTGCCGGACGCGCCCACGTTCAAGGAGAGCGGCGTCGACACGCCCGTGGCCAACCAGGGCACCTGGTTCGGCGTCGCGGCGCCAGCGGGCACGCCGCCCGCGATCGTCGCGAAGCTCAACGCCGCCTTCAACGAAACGTTGCGCGACCCCGCGACCCGCGACCTCCTCGAAAAGGCCGATTTCGTGCAGATCGACGGCGGCACGCCCGAGGAGATGAAGAAAATCGTCGAGGAAAACGTGACTTACTGGAAGGATCTGTTCCGGAAGGCGGGAGTGAAGCCGGAATAGCGGAAAAGCGGGCGCCCGTTGAAAAGCGCGGCCCCTATCGCCTGCCGCGCCAGAGCCAGAGCGTCAGCAGGGCGCCAGCAATGGCGCCGATAAACAGCATCAGGGGAGTCGGCAGCAGACCAAGAATCACGGCGAGGTGGAAGCCGGTGAACGCGCCGGCGATTCCAACCAGCGCGCAGGTCGCGTCGCCGGAGCCCGTTGCGTTCGCGGCCTGGCGACCGAACCAGCCCCGACCATAGCGGTTGAACGCCAGTCCGGCGACGATTCCGATCAGGAGAATGACGATCAGATTCACAATGCCGGTCGTGAGGATAGCCATCGAGGTCTCCCTGCCTTCGGGGTCGCTTCGGGCTCCAACCGGGCCCGACAGAATGGACGCGCCGCGAGATCGACTTCATCCGCGGCGCCTGGGGTCTAGCGATTCTCGCGCGGTCCGCCGCCCTGCGGCTTCTCGCCGCCGGGCTCGCCTCCCGGCGGTCTGCCGGGGGCAGGCTCCGCGGCGGGCGGACGGGCGGGGCGTGGACCAGCCGCCGGCGGCCTGCCGGGAGCGGCTTCAACCGAAGGCGGACGTCCCGGACGGGGGCCGGCGCCTTGCGGGGCTTCGGGCGCGGGTCCGGCGGCG
>CAISEY010000020.1 GCA_903884435.1 uncultured Hyphomicrobiales bacterium
CGCGGCGAATACCAGAAGGGCGGCGGCGTGCCCTGCCTGATCGCCATTCACCAGGATCCTTCGGGCAACGCCCACGACCTCGCGCTGTCCTACGCCTGCGGCGTCGGCGGCGGCCGTTCGGGCGTCATCGAGACCAACTTCCGCGAGGAATGCGAGACCGATCTCTTCGGCGAGCAGGTCGTGCTCTGCGGCGGCCTCGTCGAACTCATCCGCGCCGGGTTCGAGACGCTGGTGGAAGCCGGCTACGCGCCGGAAATGGCTTATTTCGAGTGCCTGCACGAAGTGAAGCTGATCGTCGACCTCATCTACGAGGGCGGCATCGCCAACATGAACTATTCGATTTCCAACACGGCGGAATGGGGCGAATACGTCTCCGGTCCGCGCATCGTCACCTCCGAAACCAAGGCGGAGATGAAGCGCGTGCTCAAGGACATCCAGACCGGCAAGTTCACGTCGGAATGGATGCAGGAATATCGCGCCGGCCTCGCCCGCTTCAAGGGCATTCGCCGTCTCAACGACGAGCACCAGATCGAGGAAGTCGGCGCCAGGCTGCGCGCCATGATGCCCTGGATCGCCAAGAACAAGCTCGTCGACAAGGCGAAGAACTAACAGGTTTTCGCGGCGGCTTTCGCGTTTCGCGGGAAGTCGCCGCGTCTTTCGGGAGCGCCGCATGAAAGCGATGGTGCTCGAAACGGTCGGCGCTCCCTTGCGGTTGCGCGACCTGCCGGACCGCCAGCCCGGTCCAGGCGAAATCCGCGTCGCGGTCGAGGCCTGCGCCGTTTGCCGCACGGATCTGCACGTCGTCGACGGCGAATTGCCGGACCCGCGGACCCCCGTCATTCCCGGACATGAAATCGTTGGCCGCGTCGACGCCCTCGGCGAGGGCGTCGCGGGCTTTTCCATCGGCCAGCGCGTGGGCGTTCCCTGGCTCGGTCGCGCCTGCGGCCATTGCGGCTGGTGCGCGAGCGCGCGCGAAAATCTTTGCGACGACCCGCAATTCACCGGCTACACGCGCGACGGCGGTTTCGCCACGCACGCGATCGCCGACGCGGCTTTCACGTTGCCAATGGAGGGTTTCGACGATCCCGTCGCCGCGGCGCCCCTGCTTTGTGCGGGGCTCATCGGCTGGCGCTCGCTGGTCGCCGCGGGCGAGGGGCGGCGCGTCGGTCTCTACGGCTTCGGCGCGGCGGCGCATGTCATCGCCCAGGTGATCCGCTGGCAGGGGCGCGAGGTTTACGCCTTCACGCGTCCGGGGGACGCCGCCGCGCGGGACATGGCGCTTTCGCTGGGCGCCGTCTGGGCCGGCGGTTCGGACGAGCCGCCGCCGGTCCGGCTCGACGCGGCGATCATCTTCGCGCCGGTTGGCGATCTCGTGCCCGCGGCGCTGCGCGCCGTGACGAAGGGCGGGCGCGTTGTCTGCGGCGGCATTCACATGAGCGATATTCCGCGGTTTCCCTACAGCATCCTCTGGGAAGAGCGGCAGCTCGTGTCGGTCGCCAATCTCACGCGCAAGGACGCCCGGGATTTCCTGGCCATCGCGCCGCTGGCGGGCGTGCGCACGCACACCACCGTCTATCCACTCGCCGCGGCGAACGAGGCGCTCGACGATCTCAGGCGCGGACGAATCCAGGGCGCCGCCGTGATCGCGCCGAACGCCTAGCCCAGAACGATCTTCTGTATGTCGGCCACGGGATGATGCGTCAGATCCTTGTCGATCTGCGCCACGCAGCGCGCCAGCAGGCTGGCGCCGGCGTGCTCGCGAATGGTCGCGAGCGCGCGCGGCGGCGCGACGATCACGACCTGAGCCTCCGGCTTTTCAGCGCAAAGGGCGGCGAAGGCGCGGACAGCGGTGGCGACGAAGGCGGCTTCCTGTTCCGAATGCCAGTCGACGGGTTCGATTGAACTCTTCGGCCCGCCGCGCGCGTTGCCGAGGCGGCCCGGCTTGTCGGTTCCCATGTCGGCGTTGTGCGCGGGCAAATCCTGGCGCGTTGATCCGTCGACCTCGAAGGATTCGTGTCCGGGCGTTCCCGCGTTGCGAAGAAAAAGCGCGGTCTTTCCATCACACACGAGAATTCTGGCGTCGCGGCGGAGCGTGAGCGTCGACATGGGGTTTTTCCTTCCGGCTATTTGTGCAAGTATCTTCGTCCGGGAGAGTCATCTCCATGACTTTCGTCAATTCGCGTTCGCCTGTTCGCCAGACAGGTCATCGCATCGGCGCGAATGACGTGTTTTCGCCCCGCTTTGGCGAATGATCCCGGGCGCTCTTGACGTAGCGCAAGGCGACGGCGCCCCCCGGGGGGCAATTTAACTTCGCGAGCCAGGGGAGCCGTGATTATGAGCATGAAAGATCTTCTCGTCCATCTCGATGTCACCGAAAAGGGCGACAACATTCAGGATTTCGCGATTTCGCTCGCGGCGGAGTTCGGCGCGCATCTGACCGCCGCTGGCGTCGTCATCGAGATCGTGCCGCCCGCGTCCTTCATGGGCGAGTTTCCCTACGATCTGATGCTGGAGGCCGCCGAGCAGGCGCGCGCCGCGGCGCGGACGGCTTTTGAAAGATTGCGCAACGCGGCTCCAGCTTCGGTGACGAGCGAACTCGTGATGATCGATTCCGTCGCGGGACAGGCGCGCGAGGAATTTGGCCGGCTGGCGCGACACTTCGATCTGTCGATCGTTGGCCAGGGCGGCGACGAATCCGGCAGCGACGACGAGTTGATGGCCGAAGGCGCTCTGTTCCGCTCGGGCCGTCCGGTGTTCGTCGTGCCGTGGATTCACAAGGGGCCGGCGAAATTCGGCAAGGCGATGGTGGCCTGGGATGGCGGGCTCGCCGCCGCGCGCGCCGTGTCCGACGCGCTGCCATTGCTCAAGCGCGCCGGCGAGGTCGAGGTTGTGTCGATCGCCATGAAGGGCTTGCCGAGCGATGAATTGCCGGGCTTCAACATCACGCGGCATCTGACGCGCCACGGCATCGCGGCGACGCTGAAGAAACTTCCGCACGCCGACGACGTGGGCGGCGCGTTGCTTTCGCACGCGGCGGATTCGTCCGCCGATTACATCGTCATGGGCGGCTACGGACACTCGCGCCTGCGCGAGTTCATTCTCGGCGGCGCGACGCGGACCATGTTCAAGTCGCAGACGATTCCTGTGTTCATGTCGCACTGACGCGCCGGACGCTTTCGGCAGGGCCGCGCCTTTCGGGGCGCGGCCTTTTGCGTCAGTCCGGAAGTTCCGCGTCGAGGCGGGGCGCGACCTTCCGCGCGAAAAGATCGACGGAGCGGAGAGTTTCGTCGAGGCTCATGTCGCCGAAGACGAACTGGCCGACGAAATAGTTCGAGGCGGATTCCCCGAGCTGTTTCGCGAGGAACTTCGCCACCGTGTCGGGCGAGCCGGCGACGCCGCGGCCTTCCGCCATGGCGAGATCGAAGGTCTTCGCGCGTTCGCCGAGGCGCGGGATTTTTCCGTGCAGGCGGAACAGCCAGTGAAACGAATCGTGCCAGTGGCGATAGGCGCGGCGGGCGATTTCCATGGCCTTTTCGTCGGTCTCGGCGACCACGACGAAGCGCGTGAGGCCGAGGCGCGGCAGCTTCTGGCCCGGATGCGTTTCCCGCCAGACCTTTCGGTAGTGATCGTGAAAGCCGCGCGTTTCGGCCACGCTGTCGGCGCTGACCATGTTGAGGCCGCGCCGCGCCGCGCGCTCGCTCGCCTCGATGGAATGGACGCCATACCAGATCGGCGGATATGGCTTCTGGAAGGGCGTCAGCGTGATCGGCACGGCGTCGTAGTGGAAGCGTTCGCCGTGATGCGTCAGCCGGTCGGTTTGCAGGCCTTTCAGGATCACCTCGAGCGCCTCGGCGTAGGTGTCCTGCGAGGTCTCCTGTCCATAATAGGCGGCCTCGATCGACGACGAGCCGCGGCCAAATCCCATGTCGAGCCGGCCCATGCTCATGTTGTCGAGCATGCAGATTTCCTGGATGAGCCGCAGCGGCTGGTAGAGCGGCAGCGCGAACACGAGAGGGCCGAGGCGCAAGGTTTTCGTGCGAGCGGCGACGCCCGCCAGAAAGACCGCCGGCGAGGGCGCCATGCCGAGCGACGTGAAATGATGCTCGGCGACGTGATAGGAGTAGAAGCCGGCGTCCTCGAAGGCCTGGGCGATTTTGTAACGTTCGTCGTAGAATTGCGGGTCGGTTTTTCCGCCGCGATCGAGATGATCGAAAATTCCGATTTCCATGGAACCTCCCCGGCCGCGTTCGATTGTGGCGGCGACAAAAGCAGAGCGTCGCGAGGCTGGCAAGGATCGCGCGCCGGAAAATCCGGTTTCCCGGGCGCGCGAAATGCTCTAGCCTGCGCGCAATCAACGGACGGGGTTCACGGGACGGAACATGAGATTTGGCATCTGGTCGCCCACCAATCCGCGCGACGGCGTGTCGTCCGTCGAGCTCTACCGCCAGCAGATCGACGAAGCGCGCCTCGCCGAGGAGTGCGGCTTCGATCACCTCTGGTTCTATGAACACCACGTCTCGCCGTCGGGGCCGATGCCCTCGCCCAACCTGATGATCGCGGCCGCGGGCGCGGTGACGAACCGCATTCGCCTCGGCACGATGGTCAACATACTTCCGTATCGAAATCCGCTCATCGCCGCCGAGGAGGCGGCGATGCTCGACACGCTCACGAACGGGCGGCTCGACTGGGGCGTTGGCCGCGGCCTGAAGCCGCTGGAGTTCGAGGCGTTCTGCCTGCCGCAGGAACGCTCGCGCGACATGTTCCTCGAACACATGGCCATCGTGAAGCGCGTGTGGGCCGACGAGAATTTCGCGTTCAAGGGCGAGTTTTTCCAGGTCAACAAACAGACGCCGCTGTCGCCGCCCTGCGTGCAGTCGCCCCATCCGCCGCTCTACGTGAGCGCGCAGAGCGAGGAATCGCTGCGCTGGGCCGCGATGAACAACGCGCATTTTTGCCAGATCGATTCCCTGATCGAGGAAGCCGGGCGCGACCAGGCGTTTTATCGCGGCGTCCAGACAGCGGCGGGACACAAGCCGGACGCGCGGCTCGTCATCACCCGCGAGATTTACGTCGCCGAAACGATGGAGCAGGCGCGCGAGGAGGCGCAGCCCTGGCTGCTGCGCTACTGGCAGCTCTGGCATCGTTACGCGCAGCTCACCTATCAGGGCCGGATGCCCGACGAATACGCCAAATGGCGCGAGCGCGCGCCCATGCTGGCGAAGATGAGCTTCGAGGAGCTCAACGAGCGCGGCCTCATCATGGTCGGAACGGCGGAGCACGTCGCGCGCCGCATCCTCGACCACGCGGAGCAGCTCGACCTCGCGGCGCTCGCCTGCGTCTTCAAGTTCGGGGGGATGCCCTTCGACCTGCTGAAGGCGTCGATGCTGCGCTTCTCGCGCGACGTGATGCCGCTCGTGCGGGCGGGGCTCGCCGCCCGCGCGCCGGCGCGCGACGCGGCCTGAAACAACTTTAAAAGAGGGAGTGGAACGTGCCGGCTTCGATCGATCTTTACGTGGCGGGAACGCCGAACGGGCAGCGCGCCGTCGTCGCGCTGGAGGAAATGGGCCTCGCCTATAATCTCCACAAGCTCGACCTGGCGAAGGGCGACCAGACGAAGCCCGAATATCTCGCCATCAACCCGCATGGCCGCATACCCTGCATCGTCGATCGCTCGGGCGCCGCGCCCGTCACGGTGACGCAAAGCTGGGCGATCTGCGTCTATCTCGCGGAGAAGACCGGCAAGTTCATTCCGAAGGATCCCGCGGCCCGCGCGCGCGTGCTCGAATGGATGTTCCACATCGCGACCGACGTGATGGCGATTCATTCCGCCCACGGCCACCTGCAGCGGCACTCCCCGGACAAGGCTCCGGCGACCATCGCCTGGGCGGAGGACCGCGTTCGCGACGCGCTCGCCTATCTCGACCGCCGCCTCGAGGGGCGGGACTATTTCGACGGCGAGATTTCCATCGCCGACCTCGCCTTTTATCCAGTCTACAACCGCCGCCGCGGGCTCGTCGCCGGCAACGGGATGAAAAATCTCCTGCGCTGGGGCGCCGCGATGGACGCGCGTCCCGCCTGCAAGCGCGCGCTTGAAATCGTTTCGTGATCCCGGGAGAGACATCGTGCTGAAACGCGTGCAGAGCGTCTATTACACCGTCGCGGACATGGACCGCGCGGCGGCTTTCTACGACAAGGTCTTCGGCATGAAGCTGAAGTTCCGCGACGGCGACAAGTGGACGCAACTCGACGGCGGCAACGTCAGTTTCGCGCTGAGTTCGGCGGAGGAATCGGCCAGCGCCGAAGGCGGCGCCGTCGTCGCGTTCGAGGTCGACGACATGGCGGCGTACGAGGCCAGACTCGCGGAGGCCGGCGCGACGATTCTCCAGCGGCGAGACATGGGCGCGCACGGCAAGGTCGTCGCCTTCAGGGACACCGAGGGCAACATCGTCCAGATCTTCGCGAAAAGCTGAGACGAGCGGGAGGGCGCGCATGTTCGGGACGCGAATTTCATGTTTCGCCGCGCTCGCGTGCGGCCTTCTCCTCGCGTCCCGCGCGCCCGCGCAGGAAACGACGGCGAGCCTTTACGAACAGGCGAGGAAAGAGGGAAAGATCAGCATCTGGTCCTCCCTCGAAACCAGCCTGCACCAGAAGCAGCTGGAAACTTTCTCGAAGACATATCCGGGCATCGGCATCGAGGCGTTTCGCATCCAGCCCGGCCCCGCCATCGAGCGCGCCATAACGGAAGCGCGCGCCGGCAAGCTGACCGTCGACATCATGGACACGAACTCGGGCTATTTGCAGCTTCTGTTCGACCGCGATCTCGTCAGGCCCCACGACTGGGAGAAACTGGGCGTTCCGAAGAGCCAGATTCTCTACGACAACCGCGCCATCCAGATCGGGCACTACGATCTGCCCATCGCCTTCAACACCGATCTCGTGAAGCCCGGCGAGATCAGGTCGTGGGACGATCTCGCCGATCCGAAATGGAAGGGCAAACTGTTGCTCGAGGCGCGCGGCTTCGGCCTCGCCATTCTGGCGCAGCAATGGGGCGGCGAGAAAACCGTCGCCTACATCAAGCGCCTGCTCGCCAACCAGCCGATCATCACCAAGGGCGCCGTGCCGACCGCGGACGGACTCGCGGGCGCGCAGGGTTCGGTGGCGATCGGCGCGCTCGCGGCGCGTCTGTCGCTGTTCAGGGCGCAGGGCGCGCCGGTGGACTGGGCGCGCGTCGGGCCCATGCCGGCGCAGGTGGTGACGGTGTTCCCGGTCAATGGCGCGCCGCATCCGGCGGCGGCGAAGCTCTGGGCGGCCTACTGGGCCAGCGCCGAGGCGCAGAAGATCTTCTACGACGAGCAGGGCTACGGCGTGCTCAACGGTCCGTCCGCCAATCCGCGCGGACAGGAATACGCGAAGCTCGGGATTCCCGTGGTCTACGAGACCGCGGATGTCGAGGAAGGGCGGCGCAATCTCGAACTCGTCGCGAAGGCGATCGACGGTTTGCAATGAAGGTCGGGGCGCGGGTGGCGAGGGACGGCAAGGTGGGGACATGACCGACCAGGTGATCGCGGCCGGCGCGTCGAGGGCGCCGGCGGCGGAAACGTCCGAAGGCGCGGCCCGGTTCGCGCCGCGCGCGATGTTCGCGGTCGTGCTCGCGGCGATCGTCTGGGTCGCGGCGGCGCCTTTTCTCATGCTCGTCTATTCGAGCTTCACCGCCGACAGGGACAAGCTGCCGTTCGAGACGACGAATTTTTCCTTCGCCAATTACATTCACATTCTCCAGGACGCGAGGACGTGGGAGGTCATCGCCACGACCGCGGCCTTCACCATTGGCGCGACGGGCATCGGCATCGGTCTGGCGATGTTTCTCGCCTGGCTGATCGAGCGCACCGACGTGCCGTGCCGGCGCTTTCTGTTCGTGGCGACGCTGGTGCCCATGGCGATTCCCAGCATGATCTACGCGATGGCCTGGATCCAGCTCGGCGGCCCCAACAACGGCCTCGTCAACACCACGCTCGACAACATCGGCCTCGGGTTTCTCAAGTTCAACGTGTTCTCGTTGTGGAGCATGATCGTCATCCAGGGCCTGTCGCTCGCCTCGCACGCCTATCTGCTGATCGCGGTGGCGTTCCGCACCTTCGACACGAGCTGGGAAGAGCAGAGTTTCATTTGCGGGCGCGGGCGGTTCGCGACGCTGTTCTCCATCACCTTGCCGATGCTGAAGCCGGCCTTGCTGGCCGCCGCGCTGTTTTTCACCGTGGTGTCGATGGAGACGTTCGACATTCCCGTGACGCTCGGCCTCACCTCGCACGTTCAGGTGGTGAGCACGCAGATTTACTGGAGCACGCATCCCGAGAGCGGGCGATTGCCGGACTACGGCCTCGCCAGCGCGCTCGCCGTCTTCCTCGTCGGCATCGCCTTCCTGCTGATCCATCTCTACCATCGCGCGACGCGGCACGCGAAACGCTTCGTCACCATCACGGCGCGCGGCTACCGGCCGCGGCGCGTTCCGCTCGGCGCGTGGCGCTGGCCGCTGTTCGCCGCGGCGATGACGTTCGTGCTCGCGGCGGTGGCGCTGCCGGTGTTCATTCTCGTCTGGCGCAGCCTGCTGCGTTTCTACCAATATCCGTCGATGGCGGCGCTGAACCTCGTCAACGTCAATTCCTACCGCAACATCTTCAACGATCCCGACATACCCTCCGTGCTCGGCAACACGGCGCGGATGGCGCTTCTGGCCGCCGCCGTGACGACCGTTCTCGCCGCGGGCGCCGCGTGGCAGATCGTGCGCGGTCCGGTATCCGCGCGGTGGCGGCGGCGGCTCAACACGCTGGCGTTTTTCCCGCAATCGCTGCCGGGCGTCGTCGTCGGCCTGTCGCTGATCTTCATCTACCTCTGGCTGCCGATCCCCGTTTACGGCACGCTCTGGATCATCGGCCTCGCCATGGTGACGCGGTTTCTCGCATACAGCGTCGGAACGCTGATCGCGGCGCAAATGCAGATTTCCGGCGAACTCGAGGAAGCCTCGCGGATCGCCGGCGCGGGGCGGGCGCGCACCTATCTGCAAATCGTGCTGCCGCTGATCTTTCCGGCGCTCGTCGCGGCGTTCCTGTGGGTGTTGATTCACATCGTTCGCGAGCTCGGCCTGTCGTTGATGCTCTACACGCTGCAATCCCAGGTGCTTTCGACGAAGATCTGGCTGCTCTGGGAAAATGGCCGCGTCGCCGACGCCTGCGCGACGGGCGTGCTCACGGTCGTCGCGCTGTTGCTGTTGCTGTCGCTGCCCGTCGTGGCGCAATCCATTCGCCGCCTCGCCGGCGCCCAGCGCGGGCGCGGCGCCAGCGCGCCGCAAGAGACGAAGTCCTCCGCATGATCATCGCCGAAAATCTGGTCAAGACCTACGAGGGCGCGAAAACGCCCGTGCTGAAAAACGTTTCGTTCAAGGTGGAGCGCGGCGAGGTCTACACGCTGCTGGGACCGAGCGGTTGCGGCAAGACAACGTCGCTGCGGTCCATCGCCGGGCTCGAGACGCCCGACGGCGGCCGGATCCTGCTCGACGATCGCGTTGTTTTCTCCAGTCGTGACCGGATCAACGTTCCGCCGGACAAGCGCAACATCGGCATGGTCTTCCAGTCCTACGCCATCTGGCCGCACATGACGGTGGCGAAAAACGTCGCCTACCCCTTGCAGGGACGCGGACTTTCCGCCGACGAGGTTCGCAAGCGGGTCTCGCGCGCGCTCGAAACCGTGGGCCTGCTCGACCTCGCGGACAGGCCCTCGCCCAATCTCAGCGGCGGGCAGCAGCAGCGCGTGGCGCTGGCGCGCGCCATCGTCGCCGAGCCGTCCGTGCTCCTGCTCGACGAGCCGCTGTCGAATCTCGACGCCAAATTGCGCGAGCAGATGCGCCGCGATCTCTCGGCGCTGCAACGCCAGTTGGGACATTCGACGATCTACGTGACGCACGACCAGGAAGAGGCGCTGGCCCTGTCGCACCGCGTCGCGTTGATGCGGGACGGCGTGATCGTCGAGGAAGGCGATCCGGTCGCGATGTACCAGCACCCGCAGCATCCGTTCACCGCGGCCTTTCTGGGCGCGGCGAATTTCGTGCCCTGCGTGGCGGCGGGCAAGCCCGCGGTTGGCGACATGATCGAGGCGGAGACGCCGTTCGGCCGGTTTTCCGGCGTGGCTCGGCAGGGCGAGGACGCTGGCGCCAAGCTGTTTTTCCGGCCGCATGTCGCGCGCGTCGAGCCGGCGGAGGGGCCGGCGCGCGTCAATCGCGGCACGGCGCGCATCGCGGAATATTCGTTTCTCGGCGAAGTTCTCGAGATCATCGCGCGCAAGGGCGACGCCGCGATCCGCATCCGGACTGCCCCGGGGCCGCGGCTCGAGGCCGGCGCGGAGATCGCTTTCTCGGTCGATCCCGAACACAGCGCGATTTTTCTGCCGAAGGCCTAGAGTCAAAGGCCTGGCGCAAAAGGCCTGGCGCCAATAAAAAGGGCGGCTGTTTCGCCGCCCTCCGGATCCCTGGTGTTGGGGCTGTTACTTCTTGGCGCGGTAGTTTTCGTGGCAGCCGCCGCAATTTTTGGTCACTTCGGAATAGGAGGCCTTGAACGTCGCCTCGTCCTTGATCTTGCCCGCGGCGTCGGCGGCGTCCTTGCCGATCTTTTCCCATTTAGCGTTGAAATCGGCGGTGGTTTCCCAGATCTTCGGCAGGGCGGCGGTGTCGCCGCCGGTCTTCGAGGTCGCCGGGAAGAGGCCCGGCATGGCCTTGGCGGCGGCTTGAATCCTGGTCAGGGCGGTCTGGACAGTCTCGAGCTTGAATGGCGCCTCGCCCTTGGCGATCTTGGTCACTTCGGCGTTGGCCTCGCCGACGCCCTTCATCGTCGCCTTGCGGGTCGCGATCGGATCATTCTGCGCGCAAACGGAACCAATTCCCAGCGCCAGCGCGCCAACAATCATTATCGAACGAATCATGCCTTGAATCTCCCTGTAGCGACCCCCGGTCGCGCGCGGACACTAGCGGAAAATTCCTTGCAAAAACGCAAGCGGCGAATTTCGGGGGTCAACTTCCCGTGAGCGCCTTGTCAACAAGTCCGCTTGGCGGTCGACGCGGCCCGGCCGGTCACTTCCGCGCCGGCGCGAAAAAACCGAGATCGGGCGGCGCCTGATTTTTTTTCGTGGGCATGAGTCTGCCGTCCGCGCCAAGCACGTAATGTTCGTCGGCGATGCGCAGGTGCGTGTTGTTTTGCGCGCAATCGTTGGCGCGCCAGACCGGGTGGGGATCCGGATTCCGGACAGCCTTTTGTTTCTTGCTCCATGGCCGCGTCAACGCGTGATCGAACACGGTGATCTCGTCGTAGAGAACGTCACGGTTGGCCTTGTCGAGGTAGATCCGCTCCTTCACGACGGTCTGGCCATCGGCGTGAAACGGGATGCCGGAGACATCGTAACTGCGTGGCAGCTTGAGATGACGAGTCTCGACCTCCAGCGCGTCGAATTTTCCGTCGCCGTCCTCGTCGATCCATTTGCCGATGGAATATCCGGCGAAACTCGGGACCGGGTTCGCCGGCCAGTCGCGCCCGTCGGTGTAAATGCGACGGTGCGCGTCGTCCTCGTGGCTGATGAGTATGTAGGTGATGTCGGGCAGGACGACCATTTCCATGGGATCGTAGAGGTTCATCATCGCGGGCATCCCGGCGGGGATGCAGAAGGTCGGCGCCCAGTTGCCGATTCCGCCGCTTTTCATGTCCGCCTTGATGTCGTCGAACACCTTCTCGTATTCGGGCGTCAGCGGCGGCGGGCCCGCGAGGGGAATCCAGTTGTTGGGCTGGCCCGTGCGTGACCATTGTCCCCGAAGGTCTGGATACTTTCCGAAATCGACGACCTGCGCGAGGGATGGAGCGGTGAACAGCGCGATCGCGATGGCGATCATGTGGACGCGGAACTGGCGTCGGGCGTCCATGGCGTTCTCCCCTGTGTCCGGCGATCTCGGGGCGTCGCGTCCGCCGTCGCCGATGACGCGGAAAAGGCTACACCCTTCGCGGGCGGCCGCGGAAGGGGGCGCGCGCCCTTTTTCCGTCAGGCGTTCCCGCGCAGGGCGCGGCGGATGGCGAATGGCGTCGCGGGCATGTCGATGGCGCGAACGCCCTTCGCCCGGTGGAGCGCGTCGATCACGGCGTTCATCGCGGCGGGCGCGGCTCCGATCGTTCCGGCCTCGCCCGCGCCCTTGATCCCCAGCGGATTGGAGGTCGAGGGCACGTTGCGCGTTTCAAAATCAATCGCCGGCGCGTCCGCGGCGCGTGGCAGGGCGTAGTCCATCAAGGTCGCGGCCAGCGGCTGGCCGTCGGCGGAAAAGGCCGCGAGTTCACGGAGGGCCTGGCCGAGACCCTGCGCGATCCCGCCGGTCACCTGGCCTCGCAGCAGCAGCGGATTGAGGGTCACGCCGAAATCGTCGCAAACCGTGTAACGGACGATCGTCGTCGCGCCGGTCGCGGGATCGATCTCCACCTCGCACACATGGGTTCCGTTTGGATAGGTGGGCGCCGGCGGATCGTAGGAGCCTTCGCCGCGCAGCCTTTCGGGCGTGGCGGCCGGGAGCCTGGCGATTTCGGCGTAACCGATTTTCCGGTCGGTTCCGGCGACGCGGATGGAGCCGTCGGCGCATTCGAGGTCTTCCGGGGCAACTTCCAGCGCGCCGGCCGCGAGTTCCTTCAACTGCTTTTCGAGACTGGCGGAGGCGATGGCGAGCATCGCCGCGCCGACGGGGATGGAGCGCGAGCCGCCGGTGCCGCCGCCCGTCGCGACGCGGGAGGTGTCGCCCTGCACGAGGCGCACGCGGGCGGGATCGACGTCGAGCGCGCGAGAGACGATTTGCGCGTAGGCGGTCCGGTGGCCCTGGCCATTGGATTGCGTGCCGACGCAGACGGTGAAATCGCCGTCCGCGTCGAGCGTCACCGCGCCAGCCTCGCCCTCGCCCCAGGCGGTGCATTCGATGTAGCTGGCGAAGCCGAGGCCGCGCAGCCGGCCGCGTTGTCCGGCTTCCGCGGCGCGCGCGTCGAAACCGGCGGCGTCGGCCATGTCGAGGGCGCGGCGCATGGCGCCCTCGAAGTCTCCCGCGTCGTAGACGCGGCCGGTGAGGGTCTCGCAGGGCATTTGCGCGGGCTTGATGAAATTCAGCGCGCGAATGTCCGCGCGGTCCATGTTCATCTCACGGGCGCATTCATCGACGAGGCGCTCCAGAAGATAGGCGGCCTCCGGGCGCCCCGCGCCGCGATAGGCGTCGACGGGCGGGCGATGCGAATAGAAGCAGCGCAGCCGCCCGTGAAATCCGCCGATGTCGTAGGGGCCCGTCGCCATGGTGACGCCGAGCCAGGGGATATAGGGCGCGTATTGCGAGAGATAGGCGCCGAGATCGGCGAGAACATCGACGCGCAGCGCGAGAAAGCGGCCCTTTTCGTCGAGCGCCATTTCCGCGACGGAGAGATTGTCGCGCCCGTGCGCGTCGGCGAAGAAATGCTCGGTGCGGTCGCAAATCCACGCGACCGGTTTGCCGCACAGGCGCGCGGCTTCCAGCACCAGCGCGTATTCCCGATACGCGAAGGCCTTCGGGCCGAAGCCGCCGCCCACGTCCGGCGTCAGCACGCGAAGGTTTTCGCGGGGTATCCCGAACACCGCGTCCGCCAGGGTGTCGCGCAAGCCGTGCACGCCCTGGCTCGTGGCGGTGAGCGTGTAGCGGCCCGTCGCGGCGTCGTGCTCGCCGATGGCCGCGCGCGGCTCCATGTAGTGTGCGGCGACGCGGTTGTTGACGATTCGCACGCGGGCGGTTTTCGCGGCGCGCGCGAAAATGGCGTCGCAGGCGGCGGCGTCGCCCATGGTTTGCGTGAAGGCGCGATTGCCGGGCGTGTCCGGCCACACGAGCGGCGCGCCGGGCGCCATCGCCGCCTCGATGGAGGCGACGGCGGGCAGGGGCGTCCAGTCGACGGGCAGGGCCTCGCAGGCGTCGCGCGCCGCGTGATCCGCGTCGGCGACCACCATGGCGATGGCGTCGCCGGCGTGGCGCGCGATGTCCCTCGCCAGCAGCGGCCAGAGCGGCGTTTTCATGGGTTCGCCGGACTCATCGCTCATCGGCGCCGCGCAGGGCAGGCCGCCGAGATGGGCGAGGTCGTCCGCGGTGAGCACGGCGCGCACGCCGGGCATGGCGCGAACCGCCGCGAGATCGCCGGGGCGGAACCGCGCGTGGGCGTGTGGCGAGCGGACGAGGAGCGCGACCAGCGCGCCGGGGGGAACGAGGTCCGCCGTGTAGGCGCCCTCGCCGCGCAACAACCGCGCGTCCTCGACGCGGCGCACGCTCTGCCCGATGCCGAATTTCGCTTGCGTCATTGCGGTTGCCCTCCGGCGGGTTCGCGCGGGCTCACGACGGCGAGGGTCCGGACGATCAGCCCGCGAGGACTTTTTCGCCCGCGCCCTGCCATTCCAGCATGCCGCCGGTGAAATGCGCGCGCACGTCGTCGCGCCCGCCCGCCTGCGCGAGGCCGAGCGCCGTGATCGAACGCTTGCCGGAGCGGCAATGAAGCACCACGCGCTGGCCTGGCTTCGCCGCCGGCAGCGCGGCTGGGTTGAACGCCGACAGGGGATTGAAGGTCGCGCCGGGAATGCGGCCCGCGGCCCATTCGTTGGCCTCGCGCACGTCGACGAGGGCGATGGAGCCGTCCGCGAGGCCCTCCTTGAGTTCCGCGAGGCTCACGTCCTCGACGATGATTTTCTGGCTCATGGCATGGCTCCGGATAACCGTGGACGCATCTGATTAGCGCAACCGCGCCCGGGTTCAAAGTTCACACGGAATAGCCCGCGAATTCCATCGCCACGAAAATCGCGGCGCCGGCGAACAGCACGATGAAGGGATGCAGTTTCGGGCGCAGGCTCATGATGGCGCCGGCGCCCAGCGCGACGATCCAGGTCAGCGCGCGTCCGCCGGACAGATTAAGCACCGCGATGGCGCCGGCGAAAATCAGTCCCACGGCGACGGGCGCGAGGCCGGCCTCGACCGCCGTGTGCCAGTCGTGACCGCGATATTTATCGTAGAGCCGCGCCACGAAGAAACACAGGAGCGAGGCCGGGCCGAACAGCGCCAGCGTCGCCACCAGCGCGCCGGACCAGCCCGCGACCTTCCAGCCGATCAGCGTCGACAGCATGGCGCCGGGGCCGGGCGCCGTGCGCGCGATGGCGAAAAGGTCGATGAATTCGCGCGCGGTGATCCAGCGCCACACGTCCACGGTCTCGTGCTGCAAAGGCGCGAAAATGCTCGGCCCGCCGCCGAACGACAGCAGCGAGAAGGGCGCCAGCACCCAGACGAGGCCGAAAAGCGGATTGTCACGCATCGCGCTTTCTCCACGGCCAGACAATCGCGAGGGAGACCGGCGCGAGCACGAGAATCACCGGCAGTAGCGGCCAGTGCATCAGGCCGACGGAGGCGAAGACCGCCAGCGCCACCATGGCCGGTCCCGGCTTGCGGCAACAGGCGGAGCCCATGAAGCCGAGGCGCAGGATCATGCCCACGGCGGCGGCGGCGATGCCGTCCATCGCCGCGTGAAAGCCGGGGATTTTGATCGCCTCGGCGTAGACGACCGAGAGCGCGATGCACAGGAAGAAAGGCCCCGCCAGCACCGCGCCGACGGCGGTGGCGGCGCCGACCGGCCCGCGCAGCAACTGGCCGATGTAAACCGCGAGATTGGTGACGTTGGCGCCCGGCAGCACCTGGCCGAGCGCGAGGCCGGAGAGGAATTGCTCCTCGCCGAGCCAGCGGCGCTTCAGCACGGTTTCCCGGTGCATCCAGCCCGTCAGCCCGCCGCCGAAACTCGTCGCGCCGATGATGAAAAAAACACGGAAGATGGATCGGAGCGGCACGCGCTCTTGCTTTGGCGGCATGGAGAATCCGGGGCGCGGGAGGCAGGAACGCGAATCGTAGCGGGAGGGCGCGGCCGGGGCAATGCCGGGGGCGCGCCAGCGCTGGCGTGGCGGTCTTCGATTTTCCCGTCCGGCGCCGCCCCTACCGGCAGGTCTCGATTTCGTTCACCGCGTGGATCACGCAATCGGCCCCGAAGCCGTCCGCCTTCGGGGCGATGATCAGGGTTGTCAGCGTCGCCGGCGTCCGCTCGCGGACGACGCGGTTGATCTCCGGGGTAGGGGTGGCGCGCAGGCGGTCGATGTAGAGCGCCTCGTCTTCCGCCGTGCGGTTGCTGCGCAGCATCGTCACCAGCGTCAGCGCCTTGCCGCCGGGAGATTCGAGGCTCTTTTCGAAACTGGAGGCGAGCTGGCCGCGCGCGGCGGCGGTTTCCTCCTCGCTGACGCCGTCTTTGCGCCAGCGCTCCACCTCCTCGCGCACCCGTTTCAGCGCCGCCGGCGCGAGATCGTTGGCGAGGGCCGAGCGCACGCCAAAGGTGCGCAGGCCCGGCGCCAGAAGGCCGAGCCCGGATGAAATGCCATAGGTCGCGCCCTGTTCGCCGCGCACGGCGCGGCCAAGCCGGCGGTCCATGCCGCCGCCCAGCACGTTGTTGCCGATGGTCGCGGCCTGCACCTCGGCGGATTCCACGGGTATCCACCCCTCGATGGCGAGGGCCGTCTGCTCGACGGGCCTTTCCAGAACGATGGTCTTGCCGGGATAGGCGGGCGGCGGCGCCTTGCGATCCGCCGCGGGCGTCCCTTCCGGCAGCTTGCCGAAGGTCCGGTCGATCATCGCGCCGAACTCCGCCGCCCCGGGGGCGCCGACGGCGACGACGACGAGATTGCCGCGGGTGAAGACCTCGCGGCGCCAGAGCTCGACATCGGCTGCCGTGATTTTTGCGATTTCCTCCGGCTCGTTCCAGCGGCTGAAGGGCACCGCGGCCCAGGTCAGCCGGCGCATCAGATAGCCCGAGAGCGCGCCGGGGTTCGATTCCATCCGCGCGCGGCTCGTGACGGTCGACTTGCGAAGCCGCTCGAAATCCCGGTCGCGCAGGGCGGGCTCCGTCACGACGCGGAAACAGACGTCGAGCGCCTCGCCGAGGTCGGGCGCGCGGGATTCGACCGTGAAGGTCGAGGCCATCGGGCCGCTGGAGACGCCGCAGCGGGCTTGCACGTCCTTGAGGCTTTCGTTGTATTCGCCGGCGGTCATGCCCTTCGGGCCCTCGTCCATCATCGACGAGCCGACGAGGGGCGCGGAGATCTTGTCCGGGTGGTCGAGCGCGAAAGCGTCGAGGAAACTGCCGACGACGATGGCGCGCGGCTCCTCCTCGCGCCGCAAGTACCAGAAGGGCAATCCGCCGGGCGAACGGACGGACTGGAACATTTCCGCGGCGGGAGCGTCCCCCGCGCCAAGGGCGAGGCAGAGGGCGAGCAATCCGGATTTCATTCGCATCACGTCGGGTCTCCGGCTGCGGGGGCGCTCAATTTTTGGGCGAAAGAACGCCGAACATCTGGCGTCCGGGGCCTGCCATGGCTTCGAGAAGGGGCTGGATCGTCGCCGGCGTCACGGCGGCGAGCGTCTCGCGCCGCGCCTCCCATTCCTCGTGGGTGCGCAGGCTGGAGAACCAGTTGGTGAAGGCCGACAGCAGGCGCTGCGGCTCGCGCACGTTGTCCTCGTCGGTCGCAACGCGCCGGCGCTTCAGCCGGGCGACGGTGGCCTCGCCGACGCCGGTTTTCGCGAGATCGCGGAAATAGTCGATGAGCGCCGCCTTGACCGGCTCCGGCGCGACGCCGTCCTCGAGCGACACGGCCACCGAATACCAGATCGCGCCGTCGCCGAGCGGCGTCGCCGAGACGCCGAGCGAGGTCGCGAGTTTCTTCTGTTCGACGAAAACGTCGGAGAGCGAGCCGGCGATCTGGCTGTTGAGGTAATCCGCGAGGATGGCGAAGGACTGGCCCGCCAGGGCCGGATCGGGCTCCTCGAAGCGCACGATCTTCTCGAACAGAACCTCCTCGCGCTTCGTGTCCGGGTCGCTGGCGCGCAGGGTGTCGTCGAGGGGCTCGAAAGAGCGGAGCGTGTCGAGCCAGCCGCGCTCGGGCGCCTTCCGCGCCGGGACGGGGTCGAAGTATTTTTCGACGAGCGGCTTCACGTCGGCGGCGCCCACGGGGCCGTAGACGACGAAGGTCATGTTGTTCTTCGCGTACCAGCGCTGGTGAAAGGCGCGCGCCCGCTCCAGCGTGAAGGCGTCGATGTCGGAGCGGGCGCCGATCACCGGCTGGCTGATCGGATGGCCCGGTTGCAGGCGCGCGTTCATGTCGTTGTAGAATTTCGCGCGCGCGCTGCCGGAGCGGCGGAAGTTGTATTCCTGCAAGATCACGTTGATCTCGCGTTTCGCCGCGTCCGGCGCCGCGTCGATGGCGACGAGGCGTCGCGCGAACAGCGAAAACAGCTTTTCGAGATCGGCGGCGAGGGCGCCCTCGCGAACCGGCGTCGACTGGTAGTAGGACGTGACCTGCATGGTGGTGAAGGCGTTGGTCTGGCCCGCCGCGAAGGCCGGCGCGACGCCGCCGTCCCGGTCCGGCGGGCGGCCAAGGAACATCAGGTGTTCGACGTAATGGGCGAGGCCGCGGCACTGGCCGCCGTCCTCGTCGCGGCAGCCGGCGCGCACGATCATCCAGAGCGTGACGACCTTCGCCTTCGGGTCGGGCACGACGAAGACGTTGTCGGCGACCTTCACCTCGGGCCCGGCGGCCGCCGGCCCCGCCGCCGCCATCGCGATCACGAGGCCGGCGAAAGCGACTCTCAACCAACCCGGCATGTTCAGGCCTTTCCAAATCACGGAGGCCTCACGCTATGACGATCCGCCGCGGAAAAGCAATGCGAGGGACCCGGCGCTCGGGTTTACGCCCGACATCGGGACCGCTAGAAGTTCCCGCGCGCGTGGAATGGCGCGGGAGAGGGCGTAAACGGGAATGGCTGACTATCGCTTGACGGTCGACACGGGCGGCACGTTTTCGGATTTCGTCTACGTCAACGACGCGACGCGCGAGGTCACGATCGCGAAGGTTCCCTCGACGCCGGACGATCCCTCGCGCGCCATTCTCGCGGGCGTCGAACTGCTGATCGGCCAGGGCGTCGCGCCCGCCGACATCAAGTATTTCTGCCATGGCACGACGGTCGGCACCAACGCCCTGCTGGAAGGCAAGGGCGTTCGCAGCGGCCTGCTGGTGACGAAGGGCTTTCGCGGCGTCTACGAAGTGGCCGAGCAATCGCGCCCGCACGGGCCGGCGATTTTCGACATTCTCTACGATCGTCCGGCGATGCTGGTGCCGCCGAGCCGCACCGGCGAGGTCGCCGAGCGCGTCGCCTTTAATGGCGAGATCTTGCTGCCGCTCGACGAGGAGGCGCTGCGCCGGACGGTGCGCGACCTGCGCGAGGAGGACGTGAAGGCCATCGCGGTGTGCCTGCTGTTTTCCTTCCTGGAGCCGCGCCACGAACGGCGCGTGCGCGAAATCATCGAGGAGGAGATTCCCGGCTGCAACGTCTCGCTGTCGAGCGAGATCGTGCCGCAAATTCGCGAATATTACCGGCTCTCGACGACGATCATCAACGCCTACCTGTCGCCGATCCTCGCGCGCTACATCGAAAACCTCGACGCGCGGCTCAACCGGGCGGGCGTCGTGACGCCGCAAAAATACATCATGCAGTCGAATGGCGGCATGTCGACTTTCGCGGCCACGGCGAAAAAGGCCGTCGCGACGGTGCTTTCGGGCCCCGCGGGCGGCATCACCGCGAGCTTGCAGGCGTGCCGCACCACGGGTTTCCAGAACCTCATCACCTTCGACATGGGCGGCACGAGTTGCGACGTCGCGCTGATCAAGGACGGCGAACCCTCGGTCTCCAACCGCGGCAAGGTCGAGGGCCGCGACGTGGCGCTGCCGATGATCGACATCAACACGGTGAGCGCCGGCGGCGGCACGCTGGCGAAGGTCGATCGCTTCGGCGAACTCATCGTGGGGCCGCAAAGCGCCGGGGCGCAGCCGGGCCCCGCCTGCTACATGCGCGGCGGCGACCAGCCGACGATCACCGATTGTAATCTCGTGCTGGGCTATCTCGGCGAGGACAATTTTCTTGGCGGCAAGATGAAGCTTTCCGGCGCCGCCGCGCGCGCGGCCGTCGCCAGCGCCGTCGCCACGCCGCTCGGCATGGAGATCGAGGCAGCGGCGGAAGGCGTCGTGCGCGTCATCAACGTGAAAATGCAGGAAGCCATCAAGGCGATTTCCACCATGCGCGGTCACGACCTGCGCGATTTCATGCTGCTCGCCTTCGGCGGCGCGGGGCCGTTGCACGCCTGCTCCATCGCGACGGACCTCGGCATGGCCGGCGTCGTCGTGCCGCTCTATCCGGGCGTCTATTCCGCCATGGGCCTCGTGATGAGCGACGTGAAGCACGACTATATCCGCTCGCGCATGACCAATCTGGCGGCGACCGACGAGGCCGCGATCAACGCCGTCTTCGCCGATCTCGAGCGAGAGGCGCGCGCCGACCTGACGGACGAGGGATTCCCCGAAGGGCGCGTCGTCATCGAGCCCGCGCTCGACATGCGCTACGCCGGGCAGGGCTATGAAATGACGTTGCCCTGTTCCGCGCCGCTCGCGCCGGGCGATCTGGGCAAGCTGCGCCGCGCCTTCGACGAGGAGCATCGCAAGACCTTTGGCCACACGGCTCCGGACGAGCCCGTCGAGATCGTGTCCTGGCGCCTGCGCGGCGTCGGCAAGGTGCCTCCGGTCGATCTGCCGAAATTCAAACCCACGGGCGCGAAACTCGCGGACGCCGTGCGCGAGACGCGCGCCGCGCGCTTCGGCGGCAAGACCGTGCAATGTCCGGTCTACCAGCGCGAACGCCTCGACGTGGGCGCGACCTTCGACGGCCCCGCCATCGTCGACCAGCTCGATTGCACGAGCGTGATCCCGCCGGGCCAGAAGGTCCGCGTCGATGAATACCGCAACCTCGTCATCGGAGCCGCGTGACATGACCGCAGCCACGCAAAAACCCTTCGACGCGGTCGAACTCGAGATCGTCAAGGCCTCGCTCGACGGCATCGTGCAGGAGATGCAAAATTCGCTGTTCCGCACGGGTTATTCGACCATCGTGCGGGAGAGCCAGGACGCGTCCTGCGCGCTGATGGACGCGCGCGGCCAGGTCGTCGCGCAACACGTCGTGCTGCCGCTGCACATCGGTTCGTTTCCCGCCTGTTGCGAGGCGGTCATCCGCGCCTACGACGACATCGCCGAGGGCGACGCCTATCTCATCAACCATCCCTACGAGGGCGGTTCGCCGCACGCGCCGGACATGTGCGTGATCACGCCCGCGTTCCACGCCGGCGAACTCGTGGGGTTTTGCGGCTCCATCGCCCACAAGGGCGACATTGGCGGCCCCGTGCCCGGCTCGTGCTCGGGCCAGGCGAAGGAGACGTTCAACGAGGGCCTGCACCTGCCCGCCGTGCGCTACCAGCGCGGCTTCCAGCGCAATGTCGAGATCGAGCGCATCATCGCCTGCAATTCGCGCACGCCGGAACTCGTGCTCGGCGACATTCGCGGACAGCTTGGATCGAGCCGGCTCGGCGAGCAGCGCCTCAACGAACTCATCTCGAAGTTCGGCGCGCGCAACGCGCTGGCCTGTTTCGACCGGCTGCTCGAACTCAGCGAGCGGCGCATGCGCGCGGCCATCGCCGAATGGCGCGACGGGCGCTACGAGGCCGAGCGCTTCGTGGACGACGACGGCGTGCGGCTCAACCAGCCCGTGCGCATCCACGTCGTCGTCGAGAAGAAAGGCGACCGCATCAGCTTCGATTTCACCGGCAGCGACGATCAGGCGGTTGGCCCGGCCAACATTCGCCCGCCGCTGGTGCGCGGCGCCATCGCCTATTGCCTGATCGCGCTCGTCGATCCGCATATCTTCATCAACAGCGGCCTGATGCGCGCCTTCGACATCAGGGTGCGTGAAGGCAGCGTGATGAATCCGCGCTTCCCCGCCCCGCTCAACACCTACAATCCGACCGTTCACGCGACGGTGGAATCGGTCTTCGCGGCGCTGGTGAACATCATGCCCGCCAAGGCCCGCGCCGATGGCTGCGGCAGCCGCTCGATCATTCTGGGCGGGCGCAGCACCAAGGCCGGGCAGAGCTATGTGCAATATGAAATTCTGGGCGGGGGCGCGGGCGCGCGCAGCTCGAAGGATGGGGCGTCGGGCACCTCCGTCAACCAGTCCAACGCCAAGATCGCGCCCATCGAGATCATCGAGAGCGAGTTCCCCACGCGTGTCCTGCGCTTCGAGCTGATCCCCGATTCCGGCGGCGTCGGCGCCTTTCGCGGCGGGCTTGGCATTCGCCGCGAATATGTGAATTTGCAGGACGCGCGCTTCTCCATCCGCTCCACCAAACATGTCATCGCGCCGGAAGGCGCTGCGGGCGGCGGCAAGGGGCGCACGGGCGACATCGTGGTGAACGCGGGCCGCGAGACCGAAAAGCGGCTGCCCACGCGCTATGCGGATTATCCGCTGAAGGCGCAGGACGTGTTCCGCCTCGACACGCCCGGCGGCGGCGGGCTTGGGGATCCGCTCAAGCGCGATCCCGCCAGCGTGGTCGCCGATGTGAACGAGGGCTATGTGACCCCCGAGGCGGCGCTGCGCGACTATGGCGTGGCGCTGGTGAAGAAGGGCCGCAAATACGAGCTGGCCGCCGCGCCGAGAAAATGAACGAGCGCCTGCGCAGGGCGCGCCATTGACGCGGGCGCCGAAGATGATCGAAAACAGGTTTCACAAGCCGTGGGCGCCCTGAGGGGGATGATCCCACGCCGCCATTCATAACGGGAGAACGCCATGAAATTCACCGATCAGGTCGCCATCGTCACCGGCGCGGGACGCAATATCGGCGAGGACATTTCCAAGCTGCTCGCCAGGAATGGCGCGACCATCGCGGTCGTGGATCTGGATCCGGGCCGGGGCGCCAAGGTGGCGGCTGACATTGTGGCCGCTGGCGGCAAGGCCAAGAACTTCGTCTGCGACGTGTCGAAGGAGGAGGACATTCTGCAATGCGTGGCTGACGTGGCGGCGGCCTTCGGGCGCATCGACATGCTGATCAACAATGCGGCCATCTCGGACAACAAGAACATGTTCGATCTGACCACCGCCGAATGGAACCGGGTTCTGGCGATCACCCTCACCGCGCCCTTCCTGCTGACGAAGGCCGTGGCGCAGGAGATGATCAAAGAGGGACGCAGCGGGCGAATCGTCAATGTCAGCTCCACCTCCGGCTATTTCGGCCGTGATCGCGCCACCGGCTATACGGCGGCCAAGGGCGGACTGGTGAATTTGACCAAGTCCCAGGCGATCCAGCTGGCGCCCCACAAGATCCGCGTCAACGCGGTGGTGCCCAACAAGATCGGCTCCCCCGTCGGCAAGGACGAGTTCGACCCCACGCGCCCCGTGGTCAATCTGGTGGGGCGCCCTGGCGTGCCCGAGGATCTCGCCAACGCCGTGCTCTTCCTGGTGTCGGAGGAATCCTCCTTCATCGTGGGCACGGCTCTCTTCGTCGATGGCGGATGCACCACCATGATGCCCGGCAACACCTGAGAAAACGCAGGGCCGGTCTTGTGGAAGCCGGCCCACTTTGCCAAGATTGCGCCGGATCACTATTCGGCGCCTCGGCGCCCACGGGGGAGTGACGCAAGATGCATGACGCGCCGCATGAGGCTTTCAAGGTCATCAGGGACATCGAATTCGTCAAGCGGGGCGAGCAGTCCCTGGCGGGCGACCTCTATCTGCCTTCGGACAATCCCAACGCGCCCTGCATCGTGGCGGTCCATGGCGGCGCCTGGCAGCGCGGCGGCCCCAAGAGCTATGCGCGGCTGGGCCCTTATTTCGCCAAACAGGGCATCGGCGTTTTCGCCGTCACCTATCGCTTTGCGCCCAGGAACCTCTTTCCCAAGGCCGTGCAGGATGTGCGCGCCGCCGTGCAGTTTCTGTGCGCCAAGGGCGCGGGGCTGGGCGTCGATGTGAACCGCATCGGCATCATGGGCGATTCCGCTGGCGGCCATCTGGCCTCCCTGGTGGCGCTGGCGGGGGACCGGGCGGAGTTCGCGGGGCAGGACGAGGACGCCTATCCCGGCGTGAGCACGGCGGTGAAGGCCTGCGTGCCCGTCTATGGCGTCTATGACATGCTGGGCCAGTGGGAGTTCGACCAGATCCTCGCACCCAAGAACAATCTGGCGGAAACCTTCATGGGCTTCAGCGCGCTGGAGGATCGATTCGCCTATCACCGCGCCTCGCCCATCAACTATGTGACGAAGGCCGCCAACAACATCGCCTTCTTCATGGCCTGGGGCGTGCGCGATGATATCGTGGACCCCAAGTCGCAATCCGAGCAGATGATGGCGGCGCTGAAGCGGGCGGACTTTTTCGTGCGCAGCGCAACCGTCGACGCCGGGCATTTCTGGGTGAGCGAGCCCCTGGACGAGCCGGGCAGCTTCCCCGGCTTCGTGGCCCCGCGCATCCTGCGGTTCCTGCAGGAGAAGCTGTGACGGGGGGCTTCCCGCGTCACGTGTTCCATGTGATAAATATCTGAAATCAAAAAACCCGTCCGGGTTCGTCCGAGCGGGCCAACACAAAAAGAGCCGGCAAACGGCGAGTAACGGGGGAAACGATGGGCAGGCAGTTTTCTGTCGAAGATCAAGCCAATTCAAGCCTCTGGCTGCTCATGAGCAGCGTGGCGTCGCGTTTCGGTCGCGAGACCCTGCGCGGTCTCACAGGCTGCAAACTGGGTGTGCAGGGCGCGCGGGTGTTGATCTATCTGCTGGAGCAAGAGGGCCTGCGATGCTCGTCGCTGGCCAATGCGGTTGGCCTTGAGGCGACCGCCCTGTCCCATCTCTTGCGATCCCTGACCGAGCAGGAGCTGATCGTGCGGGCGCGCGCGCCCAAGGATCAGCGCTCGATCGAGGTGAG